>DATAXC010000163.1:0-3010 GCA_036266895.1 Gammaproteobacteria bacterium | reverse complement strand
ACCAAGCATCGCATTCCAAGCTTTGTCAAATTCCACATCACTAACATTTGTTAATTTGAGGATATCTAAGACTGCCAATCTAAATTCAATAGGCGTGATCGACCCTGACATCAATTTTGCATCTAGTGCTAAAATAGCTGGAAGTGCCTGCTTAATTTCTGCGGGACTTAATCGCGCACCGGGTTGTAATTTACCTGGTAATGCGGCTAGTTTAATAAATTCAACGCCAGTTGCCATATGATTAAGATCAACTAATAATCCTAGCGGCAATATAATGGTTTCTTTGTTTTGAGACACTACAACGGCATTTGCATTCTGTTGGCCAAACATTATTTCCTCCTAATGTGTTTTTTATGAAAGTTATAATAAATCAATGGATTGCGTTTATAATTAATTGAATTCATCTGTTATAATTCGTGTATACTATACGGAAATTTATGTTTAATAAAGATAACTAAAATGAATATACGATGTCGATAATGATTACCGAATAATACTAAATAAGAGCAGGGGGAGTGACATGCGAAGACTGATAATTTCAATGTTAATTATATTTCTAACAACAACTGCGTTCGCCGAAAATCAATGTAGAGTTGAATTTTTTGCTTCTAATAATACTGGAACGATTAGCATACAAACAGCTTATCAACGTTTAATTGGTGACGAGCAACACAAACTTCAAGATAGCATGACTACCGTGTTGCAAGAAAATCGCATTGAACAAGGAACATTTGAAAATATTCTTGGCACCTATCAAATGGCCGACAACGGAAATATAACAGCTGATAACACAGATGCCTTTATCACTTCACCATACCAATGCATCAACGAACGAAAAATATTTTCTATTGCAAAACAACTAGCAAACACATTAAAGCAAGAAAGCGTTGCAGTCTTAATTGCTTCACAACAGCCAGTAATAGGCGAACTGAAAGTTAGCTTTACGGCTTCTAAACCGACCGTTATCGATGTCATTACTCTAATTCATGCAAAATTACCGCCAATATATACCCAAGCATTTTCTCTGCATTTAACCAATGAAAACGCTGATTTTGATCATGCCAAAGTTGCCGACATTGAATGGCTGGGAAGTAAAATAAATATAAACGACGTCAACACTGCATTTCCTAATGACAAAATTTCATTTCTATATGGCACAGCTTATTTAGTATATAAAAATGGACAAAAAGACCAATTATAACTTGTAGAAGGGTTAAAAATGGATGTTACTGTGCAATGCTGCGCTTGATTCCAGTTGCCACCTGTTGGTCTGTTTCTGTGTTAACCGTTTCGACGGCTGACTTGCTAAAGAAATAATTTTTTCTGAGAATCAATGGTGACGTCGTTTGTGTTTGAACACAAGGCGATGGTGGCGTAAATGGTTCAGGCGCAGAGATGGTTACGGCATGACGCCTTTCAAATTTATACATACTTAAATGTTGAACATGCTTAGCAAATGCAACTAAATGATATTTGAGTACGGCTTCAGTCACGGCGACTGCTGGACAATGTCGTGCTCCCAACCCAAATGGCGTTAAAAAGCCTTCATTCAGTTTCGCTTCCTCGTTTAACTCTCCATATTCATTCAAGAATCGTTCCGGTTTAAACTCATGACCTGAATATTTTTCAGAAGCGCATTGTCTCAACATATCTTGTAAACAAAATACGACCATGGATCTAGGCGGAACAGATAGAACGGCAGTCTGGATACCTGCTTTTGTATAGCGCGGAATAAAGGGCATAGGTGAGTTGAAGCGAAGTGATTCTAAATAAACCGCATGCAAATAAGGCATCTTATCTTTCATCATCATGAGTTCATTCATGTCGGCATTTGGATCACATCGAGTGATTTCCGCATAGAGTTGGTTCATGATCACACGATCATCCAAATGTTGATATAAGCTTGTTAATCCACCTATCAAGGCGCGATTAAAATTATCGATCGCAACAAGTCCGCTGATACACAATCTGATATCAGGGTCATTCACTAATGCGTCAATATCTTCATCAGTAAAATCAGTCATTGATTTGTGGCTTAAAAATTTTTGTTTCGCAAGTCTTAAAAGAAAATTAAAATTCTTAATTTCTTCATTCAAATCCAAATATTTGCGCGCAGATTGAAAATAATGACGAAGAAATAGTATGATTTCTGTATTAAAATCTTTCTGAACCAATTTCGAATCTTTGTTGAAATATAAGGCGACAGATAGAGGCAAGAAGGGATTCAATTTCATTTTATGCGTGACGATGTTTAATTTTTCAATTAATAATGGCGTTAGCTCCAAGTTAAATAATGCGCGTGAAAACACCATTTTCATATGAGCTTCAATTACTCCAAATTTATTGATAGAATCCGCCCTATCTAGTTTATCTAGTAACGCGTTAAATAACGCCTCTGATTTGTCACGAATTCGTTTGCTACCCAATGATTGAGAAAGTAATTTCCTCAAATTTCGTCCTTTCTCGCTATTCATGCTTAAAAAAAATGAAGACTGTGTGAAGTAAGCGTAACCATCATAAATGCTACGCGCTGTCTCTTCATTCAAATCTATTAACTGCTTTAACTGCTCGCGCGCTAGCGCAGGCGAAGGAAGAGGGGAGATGTAAACAAAATGACTTGGATAAAAATGCGGACCAATTCGAAATTCACTGATACCAGTCTCCTTATTACGACGTTGCAATATCTCTTTTTCCATCTTGCCATCGTTAAAGAAAATAGACAGATCGCCAGCAATATAATCGTATAATCTATCAATCAGAGGAGCATAATAAGGCGCGCAATACGTGTTTACCGTACCCAGTGAACTGCGCAACCAAGAGAGTGTGTGACCAAATCGACCTAGCATATTTTTTCTTTCTTTATTTTAACGAATGATATATAAATAAACACATATAAACAATTAAAATCTAATTTGCCATGACACATATTAAAATTATCTTTTTTGGCAAAACGATGCCTTTTCATTGCATGACGCATGTGGCTGCTATTATTTCCGACACGCAAACAAAC
>DATAXC010000148.1:0-3397 GCA_036266895.1 Gammaproteobacteria bacterium | reverse complement strand
TTTTTAACATAAAAGAAATATTATCTTCAATAATTATTAGTTGCTCTAACAATTCAACAATCAATACACTTTCCCTAACTTATTTTTTGAACAACGCCACTACACCAATTGTAGCTATTGAAAATAATGAGCCATATTTTCCAACACAAAACGATACCTTTAGGAGAACCTACCTATGATGCACACAACCGCTTTACCAGACCATGCGATCCTGCTTAATCAATTAAAATCCATCACTGCAGAAGAGGTCATCCCTGTTGCTGCCAAACAACAGATCCTCGTTTTACTACCGCAAATAGAACTTTTAATCACAAAAAAATTATTATCTCAACTTAAAATTTTTATCGACAATATAAAATTAGCAAAAGATCTATACAAACACAATTCAGATTATCCCTCATCTTTACTTGGTTTGGGCCTAATAAAAAGAAAACCTATTTCAGAGACATCCAACGAACATCCCAATTATAAAACACTACAAATTGTGATTAGACAAGCAAATGGTTTAATCAATTCTTTTAGTTCAGATCAGCAAGTAATAGCAGAAATTGCGCAGCTTGTTTCTATTTTAAATCAATTAATTATTTACTATCAGACATTTATTGAAAATATGCAACGTGCTTCCTCTACAGAAGATCGGCTTGCTACATTAAACACTGATCAAACCGAATTAAGATGTCTTGGATTGCCACACGCTTATTTAACTCCTTCCGCACGCCGTGAGATCATGAAATTCGATCCAACCACACATCAACTTGAAAGGCCAAAAGATGAAATTGGCGGACATGTTGTCCGGCAATATGGCGGGCTTCATTTTAAATTTTTAGGCAATAATACATCACTTGATGATAACACAGCGTTAGCTGGTTTGGATGCAGACGATGATCCTGGTATGGCTTATGCCATCAAAAAATTATTTCAACTGATTTATCCACGATTCACCATGATTCCTGCTACTAATTTAATTCAAATTCAACATCAAAATAAATGTTATCCCATTCAAGTTTCTTTAAGCATCCCTGGCAAAACTTTCCAAGATTGGTTAGAAGAGGGACATGATATAACCAGCTTGAGCAAAAAAAGCTTTTCTGCCTGGATTATATTTAGCATTTTAATTAGACCTCGTGACGCTAAGACTAATAATTTCTTGGTCATCGATGATCCCAACGCACCTGGTGAAAAAATAATAGTGGGCATTGACAATGACGATGCGTTTGGCCTGGAATGGTTGCTGAATAGTCGCCGTTCACAAGAACATATACCGGGTGTAAAAAACTTTCTTTTCTGCATGGAACAAATGCAACTACCGATAGATAATTCTATTTCTGCTGAAATTTGTCAACTAGAACCAGCCGTTGTTATTTGTCAGTGGTTATTAGATTTATTAGCACAAAATGAACACTATGAACAGCTCCAACAGGGACAAATATTAACACCAGCGATGATGGAAAAGTTAAATTTACCCTTTAAATTAATGACAGGCACTGTACAAAAGCTTTATCAGGATTTTAAAAAAATACAAACTTTATTGCGAAATGCAGAAAATCCTTTCCCTACACATCAAACATTACTAAATACTGCGCAACCACTGGTAGGAGCCTATTATAAAGCGCTTTTAGAAAAATACCCAGAAAAGACTTTTTTGGAAATTTTTTATAGAAAAATCTACAAATTTACTGAAACCATAGAATCTGTATTAGGAAAACACCTACAAGAAGAGCAAAAAAAACAGCTTGACCATCATCGAGTACCAAATGCTGAATTCTCTGCTCAAATGCGCGAACAAAATATATCAACAGCTTTAAGTGAGTTTTTAGCCTTTCTTGATTGGCGCAATATTGCTATTGAATCTCAACATACTCTGTTGCATTTATTATTCAATAGTACAAATGTTACGCACTTCAATTTCCAAAATTGCGCAGCAATCACAGACGATCATTTAATTCAATTTATTTCTTTGTTAAAAAGACTGAATAAAGTACATCAACTCAAACACTTATTGCTAGAAAATTGCCCTCACATGACTGCGGCAAGCTTGTATCAATTATGTGAAAATTGTCCAGAATTAAAGATAGTTTTACACAATATGCCGTGGAGCAACGCCAATTGGCAGCATCTTTTATCAACTCATTCCGACCGTGTTTCTATTATTTTACCATCAGGACATTTTTACAATTTAAACTTAGCAAAAAATGATATCTTACATCAAATCATTCTTACTAATCATACGGAATTACTTTTAGCCTGTCTGGCATTAGGTTTATCGGTTAATAAATTAGATAAAGATGGTAACACACCACTTCATATAGCTGTAAAAACCGGCAATAGAGATATGATTACCTATTTACTCAAAGCGGGTGCTTTAGGAAATGCTAAAAATAAGGATCAAAACACACCCTTAGATTTAGCCGCCACCAATCCTCCGCAAGCACAAATTGTCGTTACTCTTTTAACCCACGAAGTATGGCATCATAAACATGACGTTAGGAATACATTAGTCAGGCATATTATTGATCTTTATTTAAGTGTAGTTCCCCAGCCATTTGACGAGGATACTTTTACTCCTTTATTTGATTTTTTAAAGCACAGCAATCAATTCGATGCTACCACTATTGGATGGATACCAGCTTCCATTACTTATTTAAACTTAAAGGACAGTAATGTTACTAATGATGATTTACAACACCTCTGTCAACAGTGTCCTCATTTGAAAAAATTAGATTTACGCGATTGCAATCTGATTACCTTAGATGGATTGCGCACTTTAGCTCGGTCAGGATTAGCTGAAATCGATGTTAATTTTTGCCAAGCAGAAGCCTGGGGTTTCATTACTTTAGATACCATGACTAATGCACGTCAGCTAAATTTTGAAGGTATTCATTTTAATATCATTGAATTTGATCTCGGTAATAAAAAATTCAATGATTTTCAGCATGAAGAATTATGCCTTGCCATAGGCACTTCTATTGATTTAGCCGTCTTAAGTTTACACAATGTATTATTCTCTCCTGCGCAATGGCATCAATTATTTTTATCATTAAAGTTAACCAGCTCAACCAAGGCTTTACAACTATCATTACAGCGTTGTCAATTAAATGATGCGATCATATTTAGTTTAGCGTCTCAATTAAGCGCCGTAAATTTAGAAAAATTAGACTTGTCTGAAAATGCTATTACGGCCGAGGGCGCAAGCTATCTCAACAACCTTATGCAAAATTCTTCCTTAGTTGAATTACAGCTATATAACAATAACCTTGGCAATGAAGGAGTTACTTCATTAACAAAACAGCTATCTGCCAACACACACTTGAAAATTTTATCCCTTAATCAAACCAACATGGAAGATAAAGGAGCACAAGCATTAGCAAATGAACTTAAAAAGAACAAAGCATTAACG
>DATAXC010000069.1:0-9027 GCA_036266895.1 Gammaproteobacteria bacterium | reverse complement strand
TTTTTTGGTTGTGCCGTCATCGCCTCCAAGTAGCAGGAAAAATATTTAATTAGAATAGGCGGGTGAGGGGGATTTAATCCCCCTTGCTTACTGAACGATTCTTGGGTATGATGCCCGCCTTATTAACAGGGGTTTGTCGTCATGAAGCCAAATATTCATCCAGCTTATAAAGAGTTAAAAGTAGTATGCAGTTGCGGTGAGGCATTTATCACCCGTTCTACTTTGGAAAAAGACCAAATTCACGTTGACGTTTGTGCAAAATGTCATCCTTTTTACACCGGCAACCAAAAATTGGTTGATACTGCTGGCCGTGTTGATCGTTTCCGTCAAAAATACAGTATGAAAGGTAAAGCGAAAGCCGATGCCAGTGCTAATAAAGAAACGGAAAAAGTAGCTGCGCCAAGTAAAGAAGCAGAAAAGGTGTCGGACAAAGGTAAAGAGAAAAGCAAAGAAAAGAGCAAGAAAAAGAGTAAAGAGTAAAGTATTTAAAAGTTTACATTTAACGATTAAAGCATTGTAGGGGCACCCCTTGTGGGGGCTCAGGCGTAGGTTGGGCTGAGCAACGCGAAGCCCAACAATCTTCTGCGAAGCCTAACAATGGCGAGAGCGTTTGAATCAAATGTAGCCTGGATGGAGCGCAGCGGAATCCGGGGCTTGAAAGAGGGCTAATCCGTTTCAAATCATCATTCAACGCACAGCTCGCGTAACAAGCAAAAAATCAGGAGTTTCCCCATGTCTGCAGAATTACGCGAAGCCGCATTAAACTATCACGAACAACCCTTTTCTGGTAAAACCGGTATGGTGGTGACCAAACCAATGGCCACCCAATATGACTTATCGCTTGCTTATACCCCTTGGGTAGCAGAGCCGGTCAAAGAAATTGTACAAAACCCTGCCAATGCCTATCGTTATACCAATAAAAGCAACTTGGTTGCAGTGATCACCAACGGTACTGCTGTATTGGGATTAGGTAATGTCGGTGCTTTGGCTGGTAAGCCGGTTATGGAGGGTAAGGCGGCATTATTTAAGCGTTTTGCGGATATTGATGTGTTCGACATTGAAATCGATTGTAACGATCCGATTGAGCTGGTAGAGACGATTGTCCGCATTGCCCCAACGTTTGGCGGCATCAATTTAGAAGATATTAAAGCGCCAGAATGTTTTTTTGTTGAAGCACAGTTAAAAAGCCGCTTAAATATTCCAGTTTTACATGATGATCAACAAGGTACCGCGATAGTCGTGGCTGCTGCTTTATTAAATGCATTAGAATTGCAAGGTAAAACGCTTGCTACGGTTAAAATTGTTTGTTTAGGCGCAGGCGCGGCCGGTATTGCAACCGTGCAGCTCTTACTTAAATTAGGCGCTAATCAACAAAATATTTATTTAGTAGATCGTGAAGGTGTCATTCAAAGCGAACGCAAAGGCTTAAATGAACAAAAGCAAGCCTTTGCTTTGACTACGCCAGCCCGTACTTTGGCAGATGCGATGCAGGGCGCAGACGTTTTTATTGGTGTTTCTGGGCCGGGCTTATTATCCGCTGAAGCGGTGATGACGATGGCAAGTAAGCCGATTATATTTGCACTGTCGAATCCGGTGCCAGAGATTATGCCGGAAATTGCACTGCAAATGCGTGATGATTTAATTATTGCAACAGGCCGTAGTGATTATCCTAACCAAGTGAATAATGTATTGTGTTTTCCTTATTTATTTCGTGGTGCATTAGATGCGCGCGCAACAACAATTAATGAAGCGATGCAGCTAGCAGCAGTGCATGCTATCCAAACATTAACCAAAGAACCTGTACCAAAAGAAGTTTTAGCAGCTTATGACCTGCAACAATTAACGTTTGGCCCGCAATATTTATTGCCCAAGCCTATTGATCCTCGCTTAAAAGAAAAAGTATCAAAAGCAGTTGCACAAGCGGCGGTAGATTCGGGTGTTGTCAGAACATAATAATAATTACAAACTCCAAGGAGGAACCGCACACACAAAACGAGGCAAAGTTAACCATGGTAAACAAAAGCTATCAAGCGCGCATTCAATCTATCGATTTGCTGCGTGGCATGGCCATTATTCTGATGGCGTTAGATCATGCACGTGAGTTTTTTGGCACAACGCAATTTGATGTAACAGATCTTTCCCAAACCAGTGCAGCATTATTTTTAACCCGTTGGATCACGCATTTTTGCGCGCCTATTTTCATTTTATTAACTGGTGTGAGTGCCTATCTTTATAGTGGTAAAACCACACGATTGCATTTAGCTGGATTTTTATTTAAGCGTGGCTTGTGGCTTATTTTGCTTGAATTAACCGTTATCACATTCAGTTGGAAATTTACACTTGATAATACCGTTGTTTTACAGGTGATTTGGGCCTTGGGTTGGTCGATGATAGTGTTGGCTGGCGCGGTTTGGTTGCCGAGACGTTGGTTACTTGTTTTCTCTCTGCTGGTTATTGTGGGTCATAACTTTTTTGATAATGTTGTGTTTTCAGCAGATACGCTAGGCGGTAAACTTTGGCATCTGCTGCATATTTTTAGCGATGTACCTTTCGGTAATACTATAGCATCGATTTATTATCCGTTGATTCCTTGGATAGCCGTGGCTACCTTGGGTTATTGCATGGGTCCTTGGTTTGCACTAACAAGTGTCAGCCGAAGCAAACGCTTTTTTTGGTTAGGCGTTGGCTGTTTATTGTTCTTTATTGTGTTGCGATTTCTCAATATTTACGGCGATTCTTACACTTGGGAAATGCAAGCGCGCGGCCCAATTTATAGCTTACTTTCTTTTATTGCAGTGACAAAATACCCGCCTTCTTTGTTGTATTTAGCGCTTACATTTGGTCTTGCTTTTATGTGTTGGCCTTTATTGGAAAAATGGCGCGGCATGAGTAGTAGCATAGTATTGACCTATGGAAAAGTAGCGTTGTTTTTTTATTTAATTCACTTGCTGTTGTTGCATATCGGTGCCATTTTATATTCTCATATTGTTTTAGATTATCCAGGGGGCTGGTGGTCGCATACCCCTTGGGTATTGCAACCCACACCGTGGCCCGAGCATTACCAATTTAGTTTGGGGTTGGTGTATGGCGCTTGGTTAGTGTTGTTATTGGTGTCATATCCATTATGTCGAGCATATAAAAATTATAAGAGCAAACATACCTATAATTGGTTGCGGTACTTATAGAAAGCAAGCAGAGGAGCGTTCCCCTTCCTTCTTGCAGGATTGGAAACCCCATCGCGTAATGAGAATATGCCATTTTGAGTAAGCAATCAAAAGCGCATGAAAAATTTCAATAAAATCTGCTGAGAATTAACTTAATTTTGCCCCATTAGAATGTACATTTATTATATACAGAGGAGAATGACGTGTATATGTCAATTTGACATATACTAAGCTTAATTACAGCAATTCATTATAATACGCAGCACTGTTATATTAGAATAATATGGACCCATGCTGAGTACAGTAAACCTTACAACCAAACTAAGTTAAGGCGAGGTGAATTATGAATACGGCAGCCCTAGCAATTGATTATGTAGATCAAAAAACGAATCACAAATTTCATTTACCCATCTCGGTGTTTAAAAAACCCAAGAATGCTAGAGAATATGCTGCACTTGAAAAAATTCTTGATAAACTAATTGATGAAGTCCGAGATAACGATAGACATCCATTAACAATTGTTATGCAAATTATCGGAGAAAATTTAGAGCAGTACGATAATGAGCATTATCCTGCGATTGGTGATAATATTAATGATATTGACATGGTTAAATATTTAATGAAATCACATAATCTGCCTCAAGTGGATTTAGCTGATATTTTTGGTGGACAATCCAATGTATCCAAGTATCTGAATGGGGAGCGCCCACTATCTAAAAATCAAATTGTGGGATTGAAAAAAAGATTTGGAATAAGCGCGGATTTTTTTGTGAAATAACGGCTGTGAAAGCACCGCCTGTTGATCTTTGAAATTTTATCAATCTGATACAAACAGAATGAAAACTCATTTTTGAGTCTATCAAGGCGTAAATTATGCACTTTCTACAAGCACATAAAGAAAAAATAATAGAAATGGTCGCAGCGTGCATCCATTTAATTGGAGGAGAAATAGAAGAGTGTGTTTATAAGAATCAAGAAAAAAAAGGTCTTTATTTTCGTATTGCACTGCTTAAAAATCGTAAAATACTCAAGTGGGTATATTTCGAAGAAAAATGTCATGATTGGCAAACTTTTTTAAATACGCTGAACACGGACATTGCATTAAACATTTTAGATGTTCAACATGATATTCTTAAATTAATTAAAATAACTGGAAAAAATAAAAACGTTTATATTTCTTATTCTAATAAGTGTTTTAAAGGGTATGAGGGGCTTGATAGATTTTGGGATGCAAACACTTTGCAATTTGATTGGGGTGAGTTTAAAAAATTTGTAGCCGAAAAAAACCGTCAGTATCTAGAGAAAATAGACTTAAGACGCGCTTCTATAAACTTATTTTCCCCAATTGATGAAATGTCTCTATTGCCAACAGGCAAAATGAGCATGTTATTGGTTCAGGAGACGGAAGGGCAGACAGAAACATTGATAGCTTCTTTTGTGCAGCACGCAGAAGACTTAAAGCAATATTTTAAGAAAGAGCTCGCAGAGCAAGAAATCAAGAAAGAGCAACCCCGGGTTCCGTGCTGCGCACTCCACCCAGGCTACATTTGATCGTGAACGGTTGTCAGGCATTGCACTTTAGAATTAGAAGGTAAAATGGGACAGAATGATGGGTTTTCATGCTCCGTATTTTAACCATAGACCTCATATAATTGGTTTTACTTTTAGCCATAAATCATATAAAATTGATCTTAATTACAACCAAATAGAGTGGATGCCTTTGAAAAGATTACTATATTACGATCTATTAAAATGGCGTCATTCTTCTCTACGCAAACCTCTTTTATTACGTGGTGCTAGGCAAGTGGGGAAGACGCATATTGTTCGGCAGCTAGGACAAGAATTTGAACATTATATTGAAATTAATTTTGAAAAAATGCCTGAATTAGCAAAAATATTTGAACATGATTTAGATCCAGTGCGCATTTCAAGAGAACTTTCTCTTGCTCTAGATAAAGTGATTAATCCCGGTAACACATTACTTTTCATTGATGAAATACAAGAAGTGCCAAGAGCTATCATTGCGCTGCGATATTTTTATGAAGAGATGCCTGCATTACATGTTATTGCAGCAGGTTCGTTAGTTGATTTTGCTATTGAACGAGTAGGTGTGCCGGTCGGTAGAATAAGCTTTTTGTATATGTATCCTATGTCGTTTATTGAGTATTTATGTGCGCGTAATTTACAACGTTTGGCCATAGAAATTATTAATCATAAATTAAGAGAACCTCTTAATGAAGTAGTGCATACTAAAGCATTACGTTTACTTGGTGAATACATGGCGATAGGCGGTATGCCTAAAGCTGTGCAATTATGGGTAACACAACAAGATGTTTTATCATGCACATCGATTTTGCAAGATATTAAAAATGCTTATGAACAAGATTTTGCAAAATATGCTAAAAAGCACGAAATTAAATATGTTGATTTACTTTTTAAACAAATTCCTGGTCTCATTTGCCAACGTTTTAAATATAGTCATTTGGCATCAGATTTTCGTAAGAGAGAATTGCAACCAGCGTTATGGTTGTTAGAAAAAGCAGGTATTGTGCATCAAATTATTCACAGCAATGCTAATGGTATACCATTAGGTGCTGAAGCTGATTTAGATAAATTTAAGTTAATCAGCCTTGATATTGGTCTAAATCAGGCAATACTGGGTTTAGAACTTAAAGATTGGTTTATTGATCCGACAACTGCTTTTGTTAATAAAGGCAGTTTAACAGAAAGTTTTGTGGGACAAGAATTGTTAGCTTATTCTAATCCTACAAATAGACAACAGCTTTATTATTGGCAGCGAGAAGAGAAAGGAAGTCATGCTGAAGTTGATTACCTAATGACCTATCAACGCAATATTATTCCTGTGGAAGTAAAAAGTGGTCACGGTGGTAGGATGCAAAGCATGAGAGTATTTTTACAATCTCATTCTACGCCATATGGTATTCGCTTTTCAGTGCAGAATTATTCTATTCATGAGCAACTTCATTCTTATCCTCTTTATGCAATAGCTAGTACGATAGAAGATAAAGAAAAACTGTTAGAATTATTACAAGATTAAGTTGGTAACTATTCTGCTGAGTGCGACAAACTACGCTTTAAATTTATAGATATCTAGTTTGAAATTCTTATTTATGTATGCTATAATGTGTACATTAGATGTCTTTATTGTAAAAGGGAAATAATGAAGCGTATTGAATGGGATGAAGAGAAAAATCAACAACTACAAGCAGAGCGGAACCTCAGTTTTGAGGCTATAGTTGTTGCGCTTGAGCAAGGGAAGTTAATTGATATTGTTCCCAATCCGAGTAGCCAGCATACGCAGCAAAATGTATTAGTTGTTGAAATAGATGGTTATTTAGTACTTGTTCTTTTTATTGAAGATGAAGAAAAGATTTTTTTAAAAACTGCTTTTAAAAGTCGCAAGGTTATGCGTAATTACCAAAGGAGATCAAAAAATGAAACGAAATAAACAAAAATTAAGTGCGGAAGAAAAAGCCATTTTAGCTGCTTTTGAATCTGGTAAATTACGTAGCATACCTAAAGTTGCAGCAGAAAAAAAACGTTTGCAAAATATTGCTAAAGCGCATGGAATAAAAAATCGTCGTATCAGTTTACGTATGACTGAGTGGGATTTTACCAGGATCCAGGAAGAAGCCTTAAAAGAAGGTTTGCCTTATCAAAGCTTGTTATCGAGTATCATTCACAAATATTTAACTGGTCAGTTTGACAATGACCATAGATAGCATTTTCACAGTTTAAATTTGATGGCAAAACACGCATGTATCTTGGTCGCCATCTTGGTAGGTTGAAAGATATCATTTACTTCACACATTCCTACCATAGTAGATTTTTACAAATTGCTGACATCGTTATTTATATGGCAAATCGATTTGAAAATAACAAAAATCAACTTACTAAATGGCATGATATTGAAGTACAGAAATTATGGAATGAATTAAAAGGTGGAACGGATTTTCACATTCAGCGTTGGCCCTTAACAAACCCCAAATAATCATAATTAAAGCGTATATGTTGAGGATAAAATTAATGTATAGGTTAAATCGAGGTAAGAAGTTTTTCATTAGATACGTCCATGTAACAATAAAATAACAAACCTTATGAACTATAACATTGTGTTTATTGCTTTTCGCTCTTTCAAATAATCAGTTAAGAGTAGTTTAAAACAGCGCTCTTTAGCTTTTGGAATAATTTAAATTACCGATTGTATTTGTTAATCTTGCACTTCATTTGCACTTCACTTTTTCCATGCAAAAATGCTATCATTCATAAGTGGTTGATTTTTAACTGGCTACGGGTGGGCTCGAACCACCGACCTTGGCATTATGAGTGCCACGCTCTAACCAACTGAGCTACGTAGCCATGTCTAAATAGGTACCCGTGAAGGTCGCCTATTCTCGAAGTTTTTATCTATACTTGTCAAGGCTATTTGACATTGACCCCCAATCTTACGTACAATGAGCGCCCTTGAGTCTAATGACTCGCTAACTCCTTGCTTTTTTAAAAGAAAAAGCTGAATTAAACCGAGAGGAGCTTTATTATATGAAGCAAAGCAATGCCGATAAAATGCGGCACTATGAAATAGTGTTTTTAGTCCATCCAGACCAAAGCGAGCAAGTTGCTGCAATGGTCGAGCGTTATAATCATCTGATTGCCCAGCACAAAGGTAAAATCCATCGTTTTGAAGATTGGGGCAGAAGACCGCTGGCTTATCCAATCAATAAAATCATGAAAGCCCATTATGTGTTAATGAATATTGAGTGTAATCAAGCTACGATCAGTGAATTAAAAGATAGCTTTCGTTATAACGATGCGGTGATTCGCAGCTTAGTGTTGCGCAAAGATAGAGCAGTAACTGAAATGTCCGCCATCGGCAAAGAAAAAGAAGGTCGCGGCAGTAGTGATGAAGGCGCCCATTCCTCAGATCGAGGCAGAGGGGATTTTGTAGGTAAACCAACGACGGAAGCTACCGATGACAAATCAAGTAAAGCGGGAGAGTAACGCTATGTACTCTCGTCGAAAAAAAGTATGTTATTTTACCACTAATAATATGGATGAAGTTCCTTACGATGACCCTTATCTACTAAGAAAATTTATCATGGACAATGGTAAAATTGTACCAAGTCGTATCACGGGTACCAAAGCTGGGTTTCAACGTAAACTGACTGCCGCAATTAAATTAGCACGTTACTTAGCATTGTTGCCTTATTGCGATAGACATTAATTAAACACGCTGTTTGAATGAAAGTTTATAACTATGTGGCAACGGCTAACTGATTATTTATTAAAGCATCGCTGGCAAACAGCGATTCTTGCATTTTTAATTACTATTGTGCCGATTATTGGTGTGTTAGGTATTATCGTTGCAGCACTGATTGTTTTGCGTAAGAGTGTGGTAGATGGTGCGGTAGTGATGATTGCAACTACGTTACCGTATCTACTTAGCCTCTTATTACTAGGCAATCCAACGCCAGCCGTGCCTGATGTGGTGACGTGGTTAGGTGTGAGTGTCGCGATAGCCAGTAATGTGTTGACTTGGGTGTTTGCGGTGATGTTACACCGACAGGCAACATGGAGCGTTATTTTGCAAGTGGCTGCTTTGTTAGGTGTATTAGCGGTTAGCATTGTGCATTTACTTTATCCAGATATTGCTGAATGGTGGAATACACAGTTATTAGCTTATATGCAAGCAATCATGCAATCATTGCCAGAATCGGTGACACGACCAGAAAATGATGCGTTGCTTGAAGCTGTGACAGCAACTAAATTTTACATGACCGGCGTGATGGTTTCGGTGGTTTTGTTGAGTGCGATATTTCAATTGATGATTGCGCGGTGGTGGGAA
>DATAXC010000100.1:0-12189 GCA_036266895.1 Gammaproteobacteria bacterium | reverse complement strand
CACCAAATGCTAAATATTGCGCGCCATATTGTACCAATCCAACAATGCCACCAAAGAATCCTTTCACCACTGTTCCCACTGGTTTCGTTTTATTTCTATTTTCTTGTAGTTTATTAGAATACCTATTGTTTATCTCATTATATGCTGCTTTTGCTTTTGTTTCAGCAGTTACTTTTTCTGTAACCACTTTTTCTTGGACGTCAATTTTTTGTTTGTCTCCACCAGGTCTTAGTTCATCCAATTCTTTTTTTGCTGCTATTTTCTCGCTTTCTGCCTTATCATGTTGAGATTTTGCTTCTTCTATCTTTTTTGTATCCGTATGAGGAGTAAGCAATTTTGCAATGCTATCCGTTCCTTTATCTGATAATATATAAACTACACTGCGTAAAGCACCGGCTACGCCAGCAATTAAATTAATTGGGTTAAGTAGATTAAGCCATCCAGTTCGTGGTGATTCTCTGATTATAGATAATAAACTACTTCTATTTGCCTTTTTATCTCCTTCTTTTTCTGACATCCACCCTGCTATAGCGTCTTTACTTTTTTTATTAGGTAAATAAGATCCCACTAAATTTCCCAATACAGCTCTCCATAATGAGGCAAACATCATTGACCTATCAGGTGGCGTTATAAATTTTGACAGTGGCTCAGCTTCTGTAATTTGTTCTTTAGGTGTTTTATATTTTTTTTTAGATTCGTTTTCTCCGGCCATAGCCTATCCCCCTATAGAAAACATCACTTTCAACACTTTAATTATAGGCGATAGTTCGACAGATTTTATTTAGGATTTCTTAACCTCTTAATAAAACCACACATTTTCGATAATAATCAGTGGCTAAGGAATCACGGAAAATCACACAGGTAACTGGCCAAAAAATATACTTTTCTTCTTTGTTATTAGCTTTATCATTATTATTCATTAGATTAAATCGCAAAATACTGACCCAGCGGGTAATCGTGCTATCGCCACGTAATTTTGCGGAATAAGACCCATTCGGCATAATTAATAGCCAATGCGTATCGGATTGTTTTTTTATGCCAATGATAGAACGTGAACTTTTTAAGCTGACATAGCGCCAAAACAGATAGCTGCTGTAACTACCCTGAATAAATAAGCCCATCCCCTTCGTTAACCATGCCAACGGCAAACTAATGAAGATGATTAAACTCAAGCCAACAAGAAGAGCAAAAAATATACAGTATTGGCGGGACGGCTTTAAAATAAATTCGTGATTATATTCTGGATTGTGCATGGTGACGTATCAATGTAACGATATGGGCTAATGCTTGATCATCTGGTTGAATTTGACCCAATAGCCAAGCAAATAATACCGGATCAGGATGGGTTAATAGTTCCACAAACGAGGCTTTATCGGTCAATGATAGATCAGGATAAGCTTCCTTAAGAAAATTTCCCAATAAAACATCGAGTTCCAGCATACCGCGCCGACACGCCCAGTGCAGTTCTTTTAAATTATTTACATTTTTTTCAATCATTTTCTATTGCCTTAAGGTTCTCTTTATATTTGGTTGTTATACTCGAATATATCAAGCAATACCAAGAGAAAACCTTATGCCAGCAAAAGCTTTTTTAACAAAAACAACTAACGCTGTACTAAAAAAACAGTTGCTCACGTGCGCACAACATTTAATGTTGCCTGCAAAAATAAAAACCGCCCTCGTCCACCGTATTGAAAAAACCACCTTACCGGCTGGCGAACGCGGTAAAGATCTAGCTTGTGCTATACTCTTTCAACCTTTTCTTGGTAATATGCGTCCTGGTTCAGATTTTAGAACGGAAAAAAACAAGCAAGTATTCCATGTATTTGAACAAGAAGCATTAGAGCATCGTACTGATCTTTTTCATGCGACTAAAACAACGCCTCATACACGGAACTCTCGCAGCAAGAAAGGATAATCAGCGTGCCTTTATACAAATTAAAATTAATTGAACGACAAGAAATTGCCCAGAACACCTTATTACTTTCTTTTGAAAAACCCGCTGAATTAACCTTTAAGCCTGGTCAATATGGTGGTTTTACTTTAATTAACCCATCTGAAACAGACGCCGGCGGTATTACGCGGCGCTTTTCCTTATTAAGTATTCCAGAAGATAACCTATTATCTATTGCCACGCGCGTGCAAAATTCTGCTTATAAGCGTGTATTAAAAACTTTGCCGCTTGGCAGTGAAATTAAATTTGCTGGACCCACCGGCACGTTTACGCTACACGAAGACATTGCTGTGCCTGCCGTATTATTAGCTGGTGGCATTGGCATTGCACCTTTTTATAGTATGGTACGTTATGCTGCACATCATCACTCAGCACAATCGATACACTTATTCTATGGTAATGCGTGCATGAGTCATGCGGCTTTATTAAGTGAACTTTCTGCATTACAGCAAACATATCCTGCCTTTAAATTGATTGCAACATTAGACAAATGCGAAGCCGGTTGGTCAGGTGAAACCGGTTTTATTTCACCAAATATGATTAAAAAATACGTGCCCGATATTTTGGCACCGTTTTATTATATTTGCGGATCACCCACTATGGTGACCACGCTGCAAGAGATGTTGGTGGAAATGGACATTCCTGAAGAACGCATTAAAGTGGAAGATTTCCCGGGGTATTGATAATCGCATTTAGTATGTTGAAGAGTTAGAAAAGCCAAAACATCGCATACGTAGTGTGCATGTCAGTCATTTCGAGGACAATATGCTACTCCGATGTCATCCCGCAAAATGCTCGCCAGAGGAAATTAAACGGAGTGATGTTACTATCGCGAGCATTTGTGCGGGATCCGGTGTTGTCCTCTTAATTGCTAGGTAAAAACCAGATCCCGCACAAATGTCCGCGCTTGAGTAATAGCTTCGTTCGATTTTCCTGAGCGGACATTTTGCGGGATGACAAGATGCTCCGCTTGCGGGACATCTTATTAGTTAGCCCACGTAAGTTGGGCTGAGCTTGCGAAACTCAACATTGGCGGGAGAGGGTATCTTTTTCCAGGCTATAAACGGGTATAAACGTCACATAAATAACTCATCACTGCCCGCAACGTCATCGCTTCACCACCCACTGGCCGCCCTGGGCGGGCACGCAAGTTCCAAGCCATCATATCAAAATGTAACCACGGTATTTGATCAGGTACAAAAGCTTTTAAAAATAACGCGGCAGTAATCGCACCGCCATACGGCTCAGATGAATTATTATTAATATCGGCAATTTGGCTATTTAAATAGTCTCGATAAGGCGCATATAAAGGTAAACGCCACATTAAATCCGCTTGCTGCTCACCATGTTTAATCACGGCAGCTACCAAGGAATCGTTATTAGAAAATACCGCCGGTAATTCGGTGCCTAAAGCCACGCGTGCTGCACCGGTTAAGGTACTAAAATCAATTAATAATGCCGGTTGTTCGCTCACCGCTTCTGCTAATGCATCGGCTAAAATTAAACGGCCTTCGGCATCAGTATTACCCACTTCAACAGTCATCCCTTGCCGACTTTTAATCACATCGCCAGGACGATAGGCATTGCCACCAATCACATTTTCTACTACCGGTATTAATACCCGTAAGCGAATTGGCAATTGTGCAGACATGATCATGCGTGCCAAGCCTAACGCATGCGCACCACCCGCCATATCTTTTTTCATTAACAACATCGCAGAAGACGGTTTCAAATCTAAACCACCGCTATCAAAACAAACGCCTTTACCCACCAACGTCACTTGCGGATGCGCTGCATCACCCCACCGCAAATCCAATAACCGCGGTGCATCATGACTTGCTCGGCCTACGGTATAAATACAATGATAATTCTGTGCTAACAATTCTTCACCGATCAATTGATGGAACTTCGCATGAAATTCCTTGGCAAGTTGTTGCGCGACTGCCGCAAATTCACTCGGCCCCATCTCTTCTGTTGGTGTATTAATCCAATCACGCACGTAATAAATCGATTCGACTATCGGTGCCACTGCAGACAACACTTCTGCAGATACATGTAATTGCGCAGGTTGACGCGTTGCATTTTTGTAACGGGTAAATTGATAGGCTCCCAACGCCCAACTGGTTGCATACGCGATATTCGTGTCATGATGGTGTACAGTTAACTGATAAACACCTTCTGGCAAGAAAAAAGGTAATTGCCCTACTTCCCAACTATTTTCAACATCGGTAACACAATAAATCACACCGCTTACATGGCCGGTCTCATCGGGTAACAAGCGCATTTGATTTGGTTCAGCACGAAATTGGGAAGCTTGCAGCCAAGTTTGGATAAAAGCAGATTGCTGATTCAACCAAGCCGCGAAAGTAACAGCAGTAACCAAATGAATTGGGATGGGTGCAATGTGGGTGGTGGTAAAACAAGGCAACATGACTACAAGTCCTTAAAATACAAGTAAACACATAAAGATAAATATTTTATTGGGTTGCAACCCAAGTTTAATAGATAAATGCCTGGGTTACAACCCAACTCTCGATTGATAATGTTGTCATCTCGAATAGCTTTGTTACATACGCCTATTATGACTCATTGGCTTCCGCTCTTTTGATTCAGCTAGCTGTATTACTTCAGCAACGCTAGCGGTACAATTAGAAAACCAAAGATAATAATCACTGGAACAACGGAAGATTCCAAGATGTGACGTAGAGGGGTCTTTTTTTGCTTCTCTTTTTAATACTTTTAAATCCCTTTCTACTTTTCTTAGAAAATCTTTTTGCGTATCTCCAAATAAGAGGGATGACAGCAGTTCACGATCTTCCCCTGTTTTTTTACCTATAAGATTCCAAATAATCAGTGAAAGTTCATCTGGATTGTTCGTTCGATAAAAAGCTACTCTATTCAATAAAGATAATTGTTCTTTGACAATGAAAAGCTGGGCTTCTTCCTCAGAAAAATCCATATAATCTGTAAAAAAGTCATGATTTTTAGCTAAATCATCAACAGAAAAATTATGATTTTCGTTTAAATCTTCAAGATAATTATGTTTTTCGATTAAATCTTTTAATTGTTTTTCTAACTCATTTCGAATAGCGGTAAAAATATCATTAGTCGCTTCATTTAGTTGTTCCCATTGGCTTTCTTGCGATAGTAATGACCATTCCTTAAATGAAGCTTTCTCCTTTTTAACATTAGAATATAGACCCTCAATGACTAGCATTAATTCACCAGCGTGATATCCTGCAGTCCACCTCCTATTTCTTTCGAGCGTTCTTCTATCTGCCAAACCATAGCACTCACCCTTTCCGCATGGAAATTTTTCTCCTTCAGGTAGTGTGTCTAAGTATATTTTTTTTGTAGAGTTGGTATTTTTACTAATTTGGTTTACGATATCTCTGGTGGAAAGTCCTTCTACAACTAATATAGTCATTTCCTTTAATTGAATTGGGCCTTCCATTGTTCGAGAACTATCCTGGTGAGTAAAATTACCCATTTGTGTTATATATTGGCGCGTTTTATTCATTGCACCATCAGATTTTTTAGCACCACCATTACCGATTGACCTAATTGCAAATACTACTGGTGTAAAAATTGCAGAAACAAGCAACCCCGTTAAAAAAAATTCTCTCTTGTGATCTAATACAAATTTAATTGGCGTTACTACAAATTTATTAATTAAAGATTCTGACGATGTATTTGACGACTTTTTAGGTTTTGTCATAGGTAACTCCTTCATTTCTGGATAAGCACTATTTTAGTTGTTTTCATTTAGCTATGCGTGTGCAAACGCGATATGATTTTTTCATAGTAGCTAACAGCGAGTTTACACCTATTCAGATAGACTTCAACTAACAGTTAACTATCCCAAATTTCCTCAGAGATCCACCCCCCTCCTTTTTGCGGGATGTTGCGCTTCACCCAGACTTTAGACCGTGAACGATTACTTTGTTGGCGAAGGGCTAGAGTAAAAACTATGTTCGCTCGTTGGACTGTTTGTCGGGTCTTCTTCAGCTTCATACCACAATAATTTGTTCTATCAAATGATGGCACATTTTATCGATAAACCATGTTGACTAAGCTAAGTTAGTCTACTATACTAAGAACTATATTAAAGGAGATTTTACAATGATGATCAATATTCATGAAGCCAAAACACATCTTTCTAAATGCATTAATCAAGCATTACAAGGAGATGAAGTTATTATTGCCAAAGGAGGCAAGCCGCTTATTCGCTTAATCCCTTACACAGAAGAAACACAAGTTCGTCGCGGCGGTCAATTCAAAGGACTCATACAGATTAGTGATGACTTTGATGCGCCGCTGCCAGATGAAATACTTAAACAATTTTATGGAGATGAAAAATAATGCAGTATTTATTAGATACACATGTCATATTGTGGTGGTTTACCGATCCTAAAAAAATCAGTCCTAAAGCAAACAAAATTATCAAAGATAAATCTAATACTATTTTTTTAAGTAGCGCTTCTTTTTGGGAAATGGCTATCAAAAAAAGCTTAGAACGCCTTACTTTACCCCATAATTTACTAGAAACTGTAACAGCAGAAAGTTTTAAAATCTTGCCTATCTTGCCAGAAGAAAGCTTGGGGGTTGCTGATTTACCTCTTTTACATTCAGATCCTTTCGATCGCATTTTAATAATACAAGCAAAGTTAAACGATTTAATACTCATTACCCATGACAAAAAAATTGCCGAGTATCCTGTCGTTACGATAGCAGCATAAAATCGAAATGTGTGAATGCTCGATTATTCTCACTATATCGTAGGGCTAGAGTAGGAATAGCAAGCGGGGTTAGATCAACTATCTTAGCGTCTATTCAGGTTATTAAAACACGCTACAAGCAACTTCTCTAACAAAGCCTTATTATCTTCAGTAATGCTAGCAGTCATTGTAGCTTCAACCTTACTAATAATTTTATGGGCTTGCTGAACAACTTTTATGCCTTGTTTTGTTAATTCAGTGCAAAGAATCCTACCATGCTGCGGATCGCTTTTTCGTTTCACTAGATTCCTTTTTTCTAAGTTGGAAACAATACCATGCATGGTTTGAGCTGTAATAAACGAAGAGCGGGCTAAGGATGCATTAGATATACCGGGTCTTAACTCTAATTGTGCAAGAACAGCATATTGCGGAGTGGTCAGGTCTAATGTACTTAGCGCTTCGTCCATATGAAGGCGCAAGCTATGCTGTGTCTGTTTCAATTTATAGCCTAGCGAGCCTGTCACATTAATATTTTTATCAGTTGACATATCAGCACCCTTACTTAGAGCAGCTGTGCTAATGGAATTTACGAATCAGGTTATTTCCAAAATTGAGTTGTTTTTCGATGGGAGACCATTTGGAGAAAAGAAAAGTGAAATTTTCTCAAAAAAATGAGTATAGCACAAGTGATTGGTACGGCTGGTGGGTCATCAAAGGGTCATGCTTTAATGGCGCTAACTTAAGCTCGTTATTCTATGTATGTCAGTTATGTTGAGGACAACTAAGCAATTAGATGTCCTCCCGCAAAATACCCGTTCATGAACCTTGAACGAAGTGATGTAGTGTCACGGGTATTTGTGCTGGATCCGGTAAATGGCATTGCAATTGTTAGATATAAACCGGATCCCGCATAAATGTCCGCGATCGAGCAATAACTTCGTTCAACCTTTTCTGGCGGACATTTTGCGGGATGACATCGAAGTAGCATGTTGTCCTCGAAATGACTGATATGTACAGGGATGGCAAGCTTAAGTTAATGTCATTAAAATTGGTTACGGAAAAGTTAAATTAACTTTTGAGCAAGGCATCAATGCTAGATGACTTCAAATAGTTGATTGAAGCTATTTAATCTCCAACAACTTGTTGGAGAAATCAACCACATCATTTGCTACTTGCTAAGCTCTAATTTAGCAGGTATTTTTTCTTGTGCTTGTTTCATGACTTCTTTAATTAGAGCACTAGACAAATAATAACCTGATTCTTTAAGACTAAAAATTAAAGGATATACTTTTGGAATAAGTTTATTTTTCTTTGCTAACAGTAATACGCCTGCTGTGCCAATAATTTTTAAATTTAAATTCTTTGCAACATTTCTACCTAATTTCTCATCAATTAATAACCCTGCATCTAATTGTTTAGCTAAAATAATAGCTGCTGTTTCGCCTCGATCTAAAATAACAGATAACTCTTGAAACTCTAGTAATTTTGTATCTACTTCCATTATTTTAATAATCTTTTCCTTTATTGCTTTTTGAATAACACTAGCACCAGGTCTCCTAATATCTACTATGCATTCCTCAACCACAAACCGTGGCACAATAATGGTTCCCAAGATTTCTGTTAACAAAGCAAGACGATCAATCCGACCGAAAGCAATTAATGGACTTGTATCAGCAACAATAATTTTTCTACCCAAAATCTTTTAACTCCTTGGCAAGATCTTTAGGGGAGTAATTAGCAACAGGAATACCTAACGTACCCAGTCTTTCTATAAATTCTTCTATTGATAGCCCTGCCAATTTTGCTGCTTTACCTAAAGATAAAGCTTCTTCTTGATATAGTTTTACTGCAATAGCTGGGCGCAAACCCAATACTAATAACTCTTCATTAAAGGGAACTGCAAGAAAAACAGGTCGCCCATGTTTAGTTATTAAAGAAAGTTTTCCTACTTCTGCATCATGAATTAATGTGCCGGTATGCTCTCTCAAATCTCGAACCGTAAATGTTTCCATAATCCTATACCTCATTAATTTGTTCTATCAAATGATAGCACATTTTTTAAAGATTGTCCGAGATACTTTTGCACTTCATTTGCACTTCAGCGATATGACATTTATTCGAGGCGAATGTAACCCATTGATTCTACTTGGAGTCGAGGAGGATCGAACTCCCGACCTTCGCATTGCGAACGCGACGCTCTCCCAGCTGAGCTACGACCCCAATCAATCTATGTTTGAAACTACACACACTTACTTAAAATAAAAAATAAAAACAAAACCCAAAAATCATCTTAGGTTTTTTTCAAAAAAACTTCTTCTGCTTCCGTTGACTCTCTACCCAATATTTTATTGCGTTGCGGAAAACGGCCAAATTCTTTGATAATGCGAAAATGCGCATAGGCATACGCCAAAAATAATTGATAAATCTGTGTGGTTTCACTCATCGATAATGTAACCAATTCTTGATAAAGCCGAATCGATTTTTCTTGCTGCTCTACACTTTCAGCATGCACTAATGGCATATAAAAAAATACGCGCTCTATCAACGTCAATGATTGGTCTGCGCGTAATTGCAAACCTTCTTCACATAATCGTAGTGCTTCTGGATCACAGACAAAGGCTTCTGGTAAGTTACGATGAACATAACGCGGGAATTGATCTAACACCAAAATTAAAGCTAAACGTCCACGCGCGGTTTTAGACCAATCGGTTAATTTTCCTTCAACCGCATCATTCAGCTCTTTAGGAAATAAAGTGGCTAATTGCTGTTTCACTGGTTCGCTATCACCAAACCACAATTGGGTGCGATCACTATTCGGTAAATCTGCTAAGCCCGGTTCACCAAACCAGAAATGCAGTAAATCATGGATTCTATCTGACATTGAATTCTTCTCCCCTCGCAAAATATTTTCTATTCTTTACTATCTTGACTATTTTTATCTTTACTATCTTTACTCTGTTTAGATAAAACCGTTAACAGTTTAACAATCAATTGTTCGGTTTGCTGGCTTTTATCACGTGATGGATCAAATTCTACAATTTCAGTCGCCAATAGTCGTGGATCTTGAGCCAATTCTGCTAAGCTTACCAATAAATCTGCTGCTCGCAAACCCGCGGGTTCGGCCACATCCACACCTGGTGCATCTTCCGGATCAAGGCTATCTAAATCCAATGAAATACCATAGCCGATAGTATGCTGACTGACTCCTTGCACTGCTTCTCTTAAAACCACTGACACGCCGCGTTGTCGCACTTCTTCCATAAAGTAAATACGCACACCTAAACGCGCCAACAAAGCCGCTTCGCCCTGCTCAAAACTACGCACCCCCACTAAACAAACATTTTCTGGCTTTAACTTAGGGGCATCGTGTAACACGGTAGTTAACGTATCATAACCGAATCCCAATAAAGCAGCCAATGCCATGCCGTGAATACGCCCTGACTCAGATGTTTCCGGCGTATGGCTATCCATATGCGCATCTACCCAAATTAAACCCAGTTCACCTTGCGTATGATACACATCATACATGCCGCTCCAAGTGCCGATCGCACAAGCATGATCGCCGCCGATAACAGTAAAATATTGATGCTGCTTTGCTAGCTTAACCACTGCAGCCGCCAATCTTTCGCACATCTCCCTGACCATTTTATCTTTACGCCCCTGCGTCAACCCGGGCGTAATCATCTGCCATAGGGGTTGAATGCCTTGTTCCACCAACTGAGCTAAGTAAGGAGATTGCTGCAAGACAACTGGGCCTTCATCGCAATGCAAATCTGGCCCAGCTAGCTTAGATGCGTAACCGATAAGAGGTAATTGATATGATTTCATTGTGATACAATGCAATGGAAAAAAAAATTAGTCAAAGTTTATCTATGCAAAAAAGTGAAAGGAACATACTCATGGATCAACAAAAATTACTGCAATTTATTAACCAACAATGGGAAGAAAGCATCCTGCCAGCTTTAATGGCCTATATTAAAATCCCGAATAAATCGCCGCATTTTGACCGTGACTGGCAAGCACATGGTTATATGGAGCAAGCTGTTACATTAATTGCCAATTGGTGTAAAGCGCATACTCTCCCCGGCATGATTGTTGACGTGGTACGATTACCAGAACGCACGCCCCTTATTTTTATTGATATCCCTGGTCAACTTAACGATACCGTCTTATTGTATGGTCATCTTGATAAACAACCGGAAATGTCTGGCTGGGATGCAGATCTAGACCCCTGGCAACCAGTATTGCGGGACGATCGTTTATATGGTCGCGGCGCCGCTGATGATGGTTATGCTGCATTTGCCTCATTAACTGCGATTAATGCCTTATACCAACAAAAAATTCCCTATCCTCGCTGCATTATTTTAATTGAAGCCTGCGAAGAAAGTGGCAGCTTTGATTTACCTTTTTATATTGATGCACTCAAAGAACGCATCGGTCAACCACGTTTAATCATTTGTTTAGATTCCGGTTGCGGCAATTACCAGCAATTATGGTTGACCACTTCTTTGCGCGGCTTAATTAGCGGCAGTTTAACCATTAGCACTTTAACCGAAGGTGTCCATTCTGGCTTAGGCAGTGGTGTAGCCCCAGGGTGTTTTCGTATCTTACGGCAATTACTGGATCGAATTGAAAATCCAGCTACTGGCGATATTGTATTACCCCAATTACAGGTTGCGATTCCACCAGAACGTATTCAACAAGCAGAACAGGCAGCAAAAATCTTAGGAGATACTCTCTTTACTGAGTTACCTTGGCAGCCAGCCATGCAGCCAGAATCGAGCAATCTCACAGAATTGATTTTACGCCGTACCTGGAAACCCGCATTGGCCGTAACCGGTTGCGATGGAATACCCGCCATGGAAAATGCCGGCAATGTGACGCTGCCTACTCTTACCGTTAAACTCTCGATGCGTTTACCGCCTACTTGCGATCCTGACCAAGCCGCTCAGGTATTAAAACACTGCCTAGAGACTGCACCGCCCTATCAAGCGCAAGTTCAATTTAACATTCAAGATACTGGCCCAGGTTGGAATGCACCGCTAGAGCAAGCCTGGTTAGCTAAAGCTGCAAAACAAGCTTCTGAGCAGTATTTTGGTAAAGAAAGTGCTTATTTGGGTGAAGGCGGCTCTATTCCTTTCATGGGTATGTTAGGGAAAAAATTCCCCGAGGCACAATTCTTGATTACTGGCGTATTAGGCCCAGCCTCTAATGCACACGGCCCCAATGAATTTTTACATATTCCGATGGGGAAAAAGTTAACCGCTTGTGTGGCGGAAGTTGTAGCGGGGGTGAGGTAGGTTGGCGTTGAATAAATAAATGCTCTAAAGCTTTTGCCTCTCCCCTTGTGGGGGAGGCCGCTGCCCCGCAACAAGTTGCGGGGTAAACTCTGCTGCGGGTGAGGGGTGTATTTCCAACTACCATGGCCTAATCGTGAACGTGCCCGCGTGCGTGCCGGTGCCCGTCTTTTCTTAGAAATTTTCATATGAATTTCCGAGAAAAGACGGGCACCGGCAC
>DATAXC010000064.1:0-8064 GCA_036266895.1 Gammaproteobacteria bacterium | reverse complement strand
GGTTGGTTTGCTACTTTGACTTCGCAAATACGTAAGCGATCTGCATTGGGATGCGGTTTTACTGTGATTATTTCGCCAATAATGACATGATGAAATGGTTGCGCAACTGCGGTAATCGATTCAACTTCTAAGCCACTCATGGTGAGGGTTTGGCAAATTTTTGCTTGTGGTAAATCTAGGTTGACCCATTCGCGTAGCCAAGTTTCGCTGTATTTCATGAATATTCCTCACATACAATCTTGCCATCAAAGACCCCTCACCCGCCGCGTCGGCCTCTCCCACAAGGGGAGAGGCAAAAATCTCTTTAATTTGAGGTGTATTGCTGTAAAAACCGCAAATCATTTTCAAATAATGCGCGCAAATCAGAAATACCATATTTCAATAGGGTTAAACGATCAATGCCGGCACCGCAAGCAAAACCGCGGAACCGCTTACTGTCAATGCCCGCGAGGGTCAATACATTTGGATGCACCATACCGCAACCTAATACTTCTACCCAACCGGTTTGTTTGCAAATCCGGCAACCATTTCCTGCACATTGCAAACAACTAATGTCGACTTCTGCGGAGGGTTCGGTAAAAGGAAAATAAGAAGGTCGAAAACGAATCGCTCGATCGGGTGAAAAAAAAGCATGTAAAAATGCTGTCATCATGCCTTTTAAATCAGCAAAAGAAATATGCTCACCAACCACTAACGCTTCTAATTGATGAAACATCGGTGTATGCGTCATATCAAAATCACGACGATATACTCTACCCATGGCGACCATACGAAATGGTGGTGCGAAGGTTTTCATCCCACGAATTTGCACATTAGATGTATGCGTTCGTAATAATAAATCATCGGCAAAATAAAAAGTATCTTGCATGGCACGCGCTGGATGTAAGGGCGGAATATTTAATGCGGTAAAATTATGATAATCATCTTCGATTTCTGGGCCTTCTTTAAAAGTAAAACCCATTTGTGAAAATATTTTTTTAAGGGCATTGATCGATTGGGTAATCGGATGCAGGGTGCCCGCACCAAACACGCGACCTGGCAACGTCACATCGATGACTTCTGCTTGTAGTTTTTCATTCACTAAATCATTTTTAAATGCATGGTTTTTTTGCTGTAACCATTGCTCAATAGTGACTTTGACTACATTGATTTTTTCCCCAGCAAGCGGGCGCTCTTCCGCAGATAATTTACCTAAAGATTTGAAATGTTCGGTCAGTAAACCTTTTTTTCCAAAAATATGAACGCGACAAGCTTCTAATGATGCTAAATCAGTGGCTTGCCGGATTCTGGCTTCTGCTTGTTTTAAAATATCTTCTAAAGCTTCCATATAGTTAGGCAGCTAAACTTGTTCTAACCTGCTCTACTATTGCAGCAAAAGCAGCTTTGTCATGAACGGCAATATCTGCTAATACTTTGCGGTCAATTTGAATCCCGGTTTTTTTCAATCCATGCATAAATTCACTGTAAGTCATATTATGCGAACGGGCTGCAGCATTGACACGTATAATCCATAATGCACGAAAATCGCGTTTACGGTTACGACGATCACGATAAGCATATTGGGCTGCTTTAATCACCGCTTGTTTAGCGACACGATAAACGCGGCTGCGGGCACCATAATAACCTTTGGCTTTATCAAGTACTTTTTTATGTCTGGCTCTGGCGGTAACGCCACGTTTTACTCTTGGCATCTGTTTATATCCTCTTTTTTATCTACTATAGGGTAACATTTGTTCAATCCTACCCGAATCTTCTTTACGAACCAGCAAACCAGCACGCAAACGACGTTTACGCTTGGTGGTTTTTTTGGTCAAAATATGGTTACGGTTAGAACTGCGGCATTTAAAACCACGTTTACCTGTACCACTCGCTTTTTTTCTGGCCATTGCACGAAACCGCTTAGCAGCCCCACGATTAGTTTTTAACTTTGGCATATCTATTATTTACTCCATTCAGCTACTGTTTCTTTTTGGGACCTAAGATCATTACAATTTGTCGGCCTTCAAATTTAGGATATTGTTCAACACCACCCACATCAGTGATATCAACAATCATTTTTTGTAACAATTGCATGCCTAACTCTGGGTGAGACATTTCTCGACCACGAAACCTCACCGTTACTTTTGCTTTATCCCCATTTTCGAGAAATTTAACAATGCTATTCAGTTTCACTTGATAGTCGGCTTTTTCCGTTCCTGGACGAATCTTAATCTCTTTAATTTGCACCTGTTTTTGTTTCTTTTTCGCAGCAGCTTTACGCTTGCTCAATTGAAACTTATATTTGCCATAATCCAAAATACGACAAACAGGCGGCGACGCTTCAGGAGAGACCTCAACCAAATCTAACCCTGCTTCTTGGCTGATTTTTTTCGCATCAAAAGTTGATACAACGCCTAGTTGGTTACCATTCTGATCAATTAAGCGAACTTCATGAGACCGAATCTCATCATTTACACGAGGTTTCTTTTCTGTACTAATTCGATGTACTCCTATCAGATTGAATAATATTTATACAGTCAGCAATAGACATCACACCTTTATCTACCCCATCACGGGTTCGGACGGAAATAGTACGGGTGGCCACTTCCCGATCTCCGACCACTAACAGATATGGCACATATTCAATGGTATGCTCGCGGATTTTAAAGCCGATCTTCTCATTTCTCAAGTCTGATTTTGCTCTAATACTACTTTTTTTCAATTCTATCGCTACTTCAGCCGCATAATCGGCTTGTTTGTCAGTAATATTCATAATAACGGCCTGGGTAGGTGCCAGCCAGACTGGCATTTTACCTGCATAGTGCTCTAATAATATACCAATAAATCGTTCTAACGACCCTAAAATAGCACGATGTAACATCACTGGCGATTTTTTACTGCCATCTTCGGCTATATAATAGGCTTCTAAGCGAGCTGGCATAGCATAATCTAGCTGTAATGTACCACATTGCCACATGCGTCCTAGACAATCTTTTAAATGAAATTCAATCTTTGGACCATAAAACGCCCCTTCACCAGGCCGGGTTTCAAAAGTCAGACCAGCATGACGCAAGGATTCGGCTAGCGCATGTTCTGCTTGGTCCCATAATGCATCATCGCCGAGACGCTTTTCCGGTCGAGTGGCTAAACGAACTACAATATCGGTAAAACCAAAATCACGGTAAACCGCGATTAGTAATTGGATAAATCGTAAGGCTTCTGCTTGAATTTGTTGTTCGGTACAAAAAATATGCGCATCATCTTGTACTAACTTACGTACGCGCATTAAACCATGCATCGCACCAGAGAGTTCATTACGATGCAAAGCGCCAAATTCAGCAAGACGCAAAGGTAAATCGCGATAGCTGCGTAATCCTTGTTTGAAAATTTGCACATGACAAGGACAATTCATTGGCTTCATGGCATAACGACGATTATCTGCTTCAACAGTAAACATTTCTTCGTTAAACATACTCCAATGGCCTGATTTCCGCCAAAGTTCTAAATCGACTAATTCTGGCGTAGATACTTCTTCATAACCATCGGCAAGAATACGTTGGGTAATGTAATTTCTAATTTGCTGATAAATAATCCAACCATTATTATGCCAAAAAATCATACCTGGTGCTTCTTCTTGCACATGAAAAAGATCTAATGTTTTAGCTAATTTGCGATGATCACGCTTTTCTGCTTCTTCTAAATTTTTCAGATAGTCATCAAGTGATTTTTTATCTCGCCAAGCCGTGCCGTAGATGCGTTGCAGCATTTCATTTTTTGAATCACCGCGCCAATAAGCGCCAGAGACTTTAGTTAATTTAAATGCTTTTAACATACCGGTGCTGGGTACGTGCGGGCCACGACATAAATCGGCAAAATCCCCTTGTTGGTAAATGGTCAGAGTTTCCGTTGCGGGAATATCTTCAATAATCTTTACTTTATATTTTTCACCGAGCTGCTTAAAAAAATCGATGGCTTCGGCACGGCTTACTGCTGTGCGGGATACGGTATGGTTTTGTGTGGCTAATTCAAGCATTTTAGTTTCAATATTTGCTAAGTCTTCGGTTGAAAAAGGCTTATCAAATTTGAAATCATAATAAAAACCATTTTCAATCACCGGGCCAATGGTAACTTCTGCTTCCGGAAATAACGTTTTAACCGCATGCGCTAATAAATGTGCCGTGGAATGACGAATGACTTCTAATCCTTCTGGATCACGGTCAGTGATAATGCGAAGCTGCGCATCATTTTCGATCAGATAAAAAGTGTCCACCAGTTTGCCATCGACTTGACCGGCAAGTGCTGCTTTCGCTAGGCCGCTGCCAATACTTGCAGCAACTTGCGCTACCGTGACTGGTGCATCAAAGGTTTTCTGGCTTCCATCTGGTAAGGTGATAACAGGCATAAGTTCTATCAAAGTTCCAATGTTGTAATACATTTAGGCACGAGTGGGATCGAACCACCGACCACCACCATGTCAAGGTGATGCTCTACCACTGAGCTACGTGCCTAGATTTATTTTGCGAGCTAAAGATACCGTGTTAGCGCTGAAGAAGCAAGTCGGTGTAGATTGGATGGCGTGCGTAGTAAAATCGAAGGAACTATTGTTATCGTGGTATGAAAGTATAATCCTCGTTTGCGTCTTGCGGAGACGAATCACCCCTCACCCGCCGCGCTTTGCGCGTCGGCCTCTCCCACAAGGGGAGAGGCAAAAGCTCTCTAGGCGTATTTATTCAACAACGCCCCCTCAAGGGGAGAGGCAAAAACTATTTTTAATTTTCCGTTTTACTTCATCAACACACTCTCTCTCATCACCCGAATCAAATCGCGGATACGTGCGGCTTCTTCAAATTCTAAGTTATGCGCATGTTCATACATTTGGTTTTCTAACTTATTTATTTTAGCAGTCAACGCTTCTGGGGATAATGTGGCGTAATCATATTCTTTTTCTGCCACTTTTAATTTAGGAAACAGACGGCCGCGTACACTATTGCCCGCATAAGCCCCTTCCATAATATCGTGCACCGCTTTTTTGACACTGCGCGGTGTAATATGATGGGTTTCATTATAAATCTGCTGCTTCTGACGACGCCGTTCAGTTTCTTGAATCGCACGCTGCATAGACCCTGTAATACGATCACCATAGAGAATAGCCTTCCCATTAAAATGACGTGCGGCGCGACCAATAGTTTGAATCAGCGACGTTTCTGAACGTAAGAATCCTTCTTTATCTGCATCTAAAATAGCGACTAAGGAAACTTCAGGCAAATCTAATCCTTCACGTAATAAGTTAATGCCGACCAATACGTCAAATACGCCTAAACGCAAATTACGAATAATTTCTACGCGCTCGACGGTACCGATATCCGAATGTAAATAGCAAACTTTTACCCCATGTTCTTCTAGGTAAGTCGTCAAATCTTCTGATAACCGTTTGGTCAGTGTCGTTACCAAAACGCGTTCTTGTTTTTTAGCACGGAGATTGACTTCAGAGAGTAAATCATCGACTTGATTGGTAGCTGGGCGTACTTCTATTTCGGGATCTAACAAACCAGTTGGTCTCGCTACTTGTTCAACGATATTACCTGTTTCTTTTAATTCAAATTGACTTGGCGTAGCAGAAATATAAATGGTTTGCGGTGCGCGTGCGGCAAACTCTTCAAATCGCATCGGACGATTATCTAATGCAGATGGCAAACGAAATCCATATTCTACTAGTGTTTCTTTACGCGATCGATCACCGCGATACATCCCATGTAACTGTGGAATGGTGACATGCGATTCATCGATGAACAGCAACGCATTCGCAGGCAAATAATCAAATAACGTCGGTGGTGGCTCTCCAGGTGCGCGTCCAGATAAATAACGTGAATAATTTTCTATGCCTTGACAATACCCCAATTCTTGCATCAATTCTAAATCATAAATAGTACGTTGCTCTAAGCGTTGCGCTTCCACTAATTTATTTGCTTGATATAATTCTTCTAATCGCACACGTAAATCAATCTTAATCCGATCAATGGCTTTTATTACCGTAGCGCGTTGTGTCACATAATGGGTTTTTGGATAAATCGTTAACCGTGGCACGCGACGGCTAATCTCGCCAGTTAATGGATCAAAGTAAGATAAATTTTCAATTTCATCGCCTAATAACGCTATACGAACAGCTTCACGATCTGATTCCGCAGGATAGACATCAATCACATCACCGCGCACGCGATAAGTAGCACGATGTAAATCAACATCATTGCGGGTATATTGCAATTCTGCTAAGCGGCGCAAAATAAAACGTTGATCAACTTTATCGCCCCGATCTAAGTGCATCACCATACTTAAATACATACGTGGATCACCTAAACCATAAATTGCTGATACGGTCGCAACAATAATCGCGTCTTGCCGCTCTAATAGTGCTTTAGTCGCTGATAAGCGCATTTGCTCGATATGTTCATTGATGGAAGCATCTTTAGCAATATAGGTATCTGAAGAAGGGACATAGGCTTCTGGTTGGTAATAATCATAGTAAGAAACAAAATATTCCACAGCATTTTTCGGGAAAAATTCCTTCATTTCACCATATAATTGCGCGGCTAAGGTTTTATTTGGTGCTAAAATAATCGTGGGACGTTGAATTGCCGTGATCACGTTGGCTACTGTGAAGGTTTTACCAGAACCGGTCACACCCAGCAGTGTTTGATAGGCCAAACCTTGCTGAATACCCGTTACTAATTGCTGAATAGCATTAGGCTGGTCTCCGGCTGGCTTAAATTCTGCGCTTAATTCAAATGGTTGTGGCATAAAATGAATGGTAAGGTTGATTTAGATTCAGTATAATGTACCGCTTTTTGCGGTCTAGGTACACCAATTAGAGGAAGATAATGCATTATGTCTATTTTATTAGCAAACCGTATCCAACAAGTTAAACCCTCTTCCACCATGGCTGTGGCGGCTCGGGCGGAAGAATTACAAGCACAAGGTAAAGATATTATCAGTTTAAGCGTGGGCGAACCAGATTTTGATACCCCAGAACATATTAAAGAGGCAGCTATCCAAGCGATTCGCGATGGCCATACGAAATATACGCCTGTCGATGGGATAAAACCGTTAAAACAGGCAATCATCAATAAATTTGCTAAAGAAAACCAATTTCAATACGCCATGAATCAAATTATCGTCTGTTCAGGCGCCAAACAGTGTTTATATAACTTATTTACCACTATGATTAATCCTGGTGATGAAGTGATTATCCCTGCCCCCTATTGGGTTTCTTATCCAGATATGGTGATGTTAGCAGAAGGGAAACCAGTGATCATCAATACGCGTTTTTCTGAAAAATTCAAATTATCACCCGAACAATTAGCTGCTGCGATCACCGATAAAACGCGTATGTTAATTTTAAATAGCCCCGCTAACCCGAGCGGCTTGGCTTATACACTCGAAGAGTGGAAAGCGCTAGCTGAAGTATTGTTGCGGCATCCGCGCATTTTAATTGCGACAGATGACATTTATGAACATAGTTTATGGAACCATACCCCCTTTACTAATATTCTCAATGCCTGCCCAGCATTATATGATCGTTGTATTGTCGTTAACGGTGTATCAAAAGCTTATGCGATGACTGGATGGCGAATTGGATATGCCGCTGGGCCCGTTGCTATTATTGGCGCGATGAAGAAAGCGCAATCACAAAGCACATCTGGGCCTGCTAGCATTTCTCAATATGCTGCATTAGCTGCACTAACCGGTGATCAAAGCTGCATTAAGATGATGATTAAAGCTTATCGTGAACGTCACGATTTCCTAATCGGTGAATTGCGTAAAATACCAGGCGTAGAATGCATTCCTTCTGATGGTACTTTTTATTCATTTCCTGCGATTCATGGTTTGTTAAACAAGCGGCCAGAAATTAAAGATGATTTGGCATTTTCAGAATATTTGTTAGATAAAGCTGAATTGGCAGTGATCGCCGGTTCTGCATTTGGTACGCCTGGCCACATTCGACTTTGTTATACGGTGAGCATGGAGAAATTAAAAGAAGCGATGGTGAGACTGCATAAAGCGGTGGGGGGGTTGTAAAAGCAACCCTCT
>DATAXC010000059.1:0-9820 GCA_036266895.1 Gammaproteobacteria bacterium | reverse complement strand
GTTTTATTTTTAGTTTTTTATATTCCTCTGCAACTTCAGGGTAGGATATTAAGTAATCTCTAAAAATAATTTTCCCTTGCCAATGTCGCGAACTAGGTTCAACAATGTGCACATGATGTGTTCGTTTCTCGCCAAATGGTGGCATACCTTTCACGAAAAACATTCTTTCTGAATCAGGATTTTCATACCAATATTCATACCCTAATTTTTTTAATTCATCGATTGCAATTGGTTTAATTGCTCCCAGTGATTTAACAGCAATTTGGATATCAATAATAGGTTTAGCTAACATACCTGGAATAGCTGTACTGCCAACGTGTTGCATATCAATGACATTATCTTTTGGAAGGATATTACGTAAAATTTCAATCTCTAATTCTGCCATGATTGGCCACTGATTGTTATAAGGTGATAATTCAATAGAGTCATTTTTATAAATTTCATATCTAAATAACTCAGTGCCGTCGTCTAGTTTTATTTTTCCTCTAAAATCTAATCCGGCTTTTATTAAAACTTTTTGAGAAGAAACATTTTCTGTATATGAAGAAGCAATTAGTTTATCTGTTGATAAATGCTGAAATCCCCACTGAATAATCGCTTTTGCTAATTCTGTAGCATAACCTTTCCCCCAGAATTTTTTATGTAATCGATAAGCGATTTCAATTTCCGGCTGCTTCTCATCAAACAGAAGATGAAATAAACCAGCCTGACCAATAAAGCTACCAGTTTCTTTTTCAAATACTGAAAAAAATCCCATCCCATGTTTATCGTAATAGGAAATAAAAAAATCTAAAGCTTCCTTTACTTCTTCCTCCCCTTGGATGTCATCACCAGTATATTTCATTACATCAGGATCAGATCGTAATGCCACTAAGTTATCAAGATCAGATAATTCTGCTGTTTTAAGAATTAGTCTTTTTGTTTCTAAAAAAATGCTCATATGGTAATCATGCCTTGCATGTATATCACTGCTTTCCCGCTAATTAACACACGATCACCTTGATGTTGACAAAATATTTCGCCCCCACGCTCAGATACTTGTAGAGCATGAAAATCTGTTTTGTTTAATCTTTTAGACCAATATGGTGCTAGTAAGCAATGTGATGCACCAGTAGCGGGGTCTTCAGAAATAGTCTTTTGTGGGTAAAAAGTACGCGAAACAAAATCTACATTTTTACCTCGTGCTGTCGCAGTGATACCGCGGTGTTCTAATTTTTTAAGAATCTGCATATTTGGCTTCAGTTGTTTAATTTCTTCCTCTGTGTCATAGATCGCAAGACAGCGCTCATTTTTATGTTGGTAAATTTCCTTTGGTGCCAACCCTAATCCTTGCTCCAACAGTGGCGAACAAAAGCTTTCACTATGTTTAGCAGGAAAATTTAATGTAATCAGGTCATCTGCACGAAGAACCTGCAATAATTCAATGCGCGATTGCAAATCAGCTTTCTGCCATGTTGGTTCAAGATGATTTAAAATGACATAGCCAGCCGATAATGAACCATGTCCGCAAATATCAAGTTCATATTCCGGTGTTATCCAGCGAATATTGAATTTATCGCCGTCACGGACCAAAAACGCTGTTACAGGAAGATTATTCTCTTTGGCAATAGAGTGAAGATCGTCCTCAGATAACCATTTTGGCAAGACACAAACCGCAGCAGGGTTGCCGCAAAAAATCTTATCAGTAAATGCGTCTACGTGATAAATAGGAAAACTTTCTATTGAGCTCATCGTCATTATACTCCTTCCGAATAAAGCATTTGAACTCGAGCGTGATCTATTTCTTTGTCTGGCGACATATCTAAAAAATATTCCATTTGCCATTTCTGAGTTTTTTGAGCCTGACGATTCAATGTTTTGTCCCACGGGGGGTAAACACGTATAGCTCTTTTTCCACCTTTACCATTCATTGATAATATATTTTGTTTGCATAAGACAGCCTTTGGAAATATAAACTGTCCGAAGTGATTATCTTTACGCACGCTTACCACAATGAAATCGACTGGATCAGAAATATCGTATGGTTGGATAGGTCCATTTCCAATTCGCTTCCAAAGAGTAACAAATTGTCCGATTTTGGTAGGCGTAATTTTAGAAACCCCGAACCTAATAGAAAAATCATTCACCCTAAATGTACAAGCTCCATACTCAGCACTTTCTTTTTCCATTATTGGTTGCGAGCATTTAATTCCGCATGGATTATAGATACGATTTTTCGCATCAAGAAAATCTTGATGCATAGCATCAGTCGAAATTAATGGATCTTGATGCTTGTTACTCATTTATTATCCCTACATAGATATCTACAATCGTGTTACCTGGGTCACTAGCACGTTGGTCATAAATTTCAAAATCAGCCAGATAAGCTCTTTTCCCTTCAAGATCATCAGGTGACATTTTCCAAATTTTCTGCCAAGCATTAATCACCACTTCTGGCATTTTCCCTGCGGGTGTTGTGAATTTTTGATACTTAGCCGATGGTACTATTAATTTTTTAAATCCTGATGGCATATTTTCAAATGAACTCACCTCTTCCCCAATAAAATAAGTGTAATCGCCATGTTCATCGCTGTCATATTCAGTATAAACGGATAGCGTTACACCAGGATTTTTACGATCTGTTATTTGAACAGCGACATTCTGGCTCCAATAACGACCCGCTAATTCACCAATTTTAGATGTTTGCGGGTTCATTTCATTTTTATTGTTAGTGCGAGCAGACAAGCCAATGAGCTTTATTTCTTGCATATTAACTGTTACATTTTTCATGATTTTCACTCTCTGACAATATAGATTTATAATTGGCGTAAGTTCTTGCGCCAGGCACGGCTTTTATAAGCTTCCACGCGTTAATAGCATCTGACCGAGACTTTTCCTTTTCGTTAGCAAAAAAATCTCTCGTGAACTGGTTATATTCGAATTGCTCACTTATATTACTTTTGTAAAGAGGGGTATTTCTTTTTGATTCTTCTGCCAACCATCCATTAACCAAGTCGCCATAGGTTAAGCCCTTTGTAATGTTACTTTTATTACTAAACTGGCGAAGGAAGGCATCAAAACGAAAATGTTGCCCGATACGTTCAACAAAAAATTGTCTTGTAGCAGCATCGTTTTTATAGTTCACAACAGGCGTATCGAATGTTATAGGTTGGAGGCTGTCTCTAGTGCCAGGGGAGCTATTTGGAGCCGGTTTAATTTTTCTGCCGGTTGTAATGAAGATTTCAATACGATGGATTATCTCTTGCTTTGAACCTGTCGCAGAAAGATCATTATCTTTGCAAAAAGCTATCAATTCCACCTTTAACCAATAATGGTTTTTAAAGGTATCAAGGCTGATTGATTGGGTGAGCTTTGGCTTTTGTTCCATTTTAAAGTGCCATACTAAAAGACAGGAAATTATAACCAAAAGCATCATAATTTTATTGTGATTTGTTGCTATTTGTTATTTCTAAGTGCCCCAAGAGTGCCCCGCGGACAACTCTATTTTTTCAAAACCTCTTGTAACCTATTGATTTATTTGGTGCCGACGCGCAGAGTCGAACTGCGGACCTACTGATTACGAATCAGTTGCTCTACCAACTGAGCTACGTCGGCAACGGGAGAAAAACAGCGAAGAGTATAAAGAAAAAATAATTGCCTAGCCAGGGGAAGTTAACTTTGGACGGTTAGAGAGAGTTGGGTAGGTTGGGCGGGAGGGAGAGATTTATTGGTTTTGGTTAAGGTTTGAACTGATTGGTTGAATAAATGGGAAAAATGAAGAGTATTGCCTCTCCCCTTGTGGGGGGCGTTGTTGAATAAATACATTAGCGAGCGCTTTTGCCTCTCCCCTTGTGGGAGAGGCCGACGCCGTTAGGTGGCGGGTGAGGGGTGTTTTTATGAAAAGCATATATTTATAGGCCATAAATTATATGTTTTTTACAAATTAGAACAGATTTTAATATTATATTATTGGAAATACACCCCTCACCCGCAGCAGAGTTTACCCCGCACTTGTTGCGGGGCAGCGGCCTCTCCCACAAGGGGGAGAGGCAAAAGCGCTAATGTATTTATTCAACAACGCCTCCCACAAGGGGAGAGGCAAAAGAATTAGTTTTATTTATTCACCAAACGCCCACAAAGGAAGGAAGCTGGTCATCAAATAACAATCTTTCTGTTACTTCTTGTACATTCACAAAAAAAATAGTATAAACAGATCCTCTCTTGCAATGGTCACTTACCATTCATTATTTTTCACATTTCTCTTCGCCGTTATTCTTTTCGGCACTCATATTTCTTTTTCCTGCTGCATCAACTACGCATTCCCAAAATCAAACTACAATTATTCTTCACACGGAGCAATGTATGTATTTTCAATTGTCTCAACCAGCACTTTCAGGCTTTTCATTAATCGAACTGATGATCGTAGTCGCCATCATCGGTATCTTAACATCGCTTGCTGTGCCGTCTTATCAGCGCTACACACAGCGGGCGCGGTTTGCTGAAGTGATTACGACTGCTGCTACCTTTAAAACCGCTGTTTCGTTGGCCATTCAACAAGGCGCGCCGCTAACAGAGCTCACACATAACCAACATGGCATTCCGAGCGAGCCGGCACCGACTAAAAACTTAGCAAGTATCCAAGTGGCCGCTGGCGTGATCACCGCCACTGCTTCTGATTTAGCCCATCATGCGACTTACATTTTAACGCCTCATCATGATGGTACGACTTGGGAAATCAGCGGCACGTGTTTAAGCTTGGGGTTATGCCATGCATAAAGCACAGTGGTTAAATACCGAGCCGAGTATTGCGTTTATTGATCAGCTCATTCAAGACGCGGTGAATAAAAATGTATCGGATATTCACATTGAGCCGGCACGAGAATATTGCCGCATTCGTTTTCGTCGTGATGGTTTGCTCTATGAAGCAGCTTCGATTTCTTTACAATTAGCCGCGCGCATTAAAACGCGCTTAAAAGTAATGGCTAATTTGAATATTGCTGAGCGGCGCTTGCCGCAAGATGGACGTATTATTCTACATGCAAATGCTATCGATATTCGTTTGAGCACCTGCCCTACTTTATTCGAAGAAAAAATTGTGTTGCGTATTTTGGAAACCAATCGTTTACCGCTGGATATGCATACGCTGGGTTTAACGGAAAAACAAAAAATGTTATTGCTCGCTAAATTGCAGCAACCGCAAGGTTTAATTCTGGTAACTGGCCCGACAGGTAGCGGTAAAACCTTAACCTTATATTCAGCGTTGCGTTATTTAAATCATATTGAAAAAAATATTGTTTCGGTAGAAGACCCAATAGAAATTGAATTACCAGGAATCAGCCAAGTGAATGTTAATTTACAAATTGGTTTAGATTTCGCTACGGTATTGCGTACTTTTTTGCGGCAAGACCCTGATATTATCATGCTGGGTGAAATCCGTGATTTAGATACAGCAACGATTGCCATGCAAGCCGCACAAACTGGACATTTGGTTTTGTCAACTTTACATAGCAATCATGCATTGGAAACATTAACGCGTTTACAAGCAATGGGTGTAAAAACGCATCAAATCATGCATGCTTTATCGTTGATTATTGCGCAACGTTTAGTGCGTAAACTGTGCGGGCAGTGTGATGGAAGTGGATGTTTGAATTGTCATCACGGTTATGCGGGACGTACTGGGATTTTTGAGTTAATTCCGATGACGGATAATATTTCACAAGCGTTATTAGCAAATAAACCGATGCACTATATGAAAGAGTTAGTGCGTGCTGAGGGTGTGATGTTTTTGCGAGAAGCTGCGGAAGAGAAAGTGCGTGATGGTGTGACGGATGAGGCGGAAGTTGAGAGGGTGTTGGGATGAAGGCGAGTGGATTTTAGAATAAGTAGAAACCCTCTCCCGCCCTTCGGGCACCCTCCAATAATATAGATCAACAAACCAACTAACCCTCTCCCGTTTACGGGAGAGGGTTAGGGGAGAGGGTGTAAACGGGGAGGGTGAGTAGGCTTACTGATAATATTATTAAAGCCCAACAATGGCGAGAGAAGGTAATACCCTTATGCTAAAAAAACTACTATTTCATCTTATACGACACATAACATCTTTCAAAAACACTCGCCCTATCGCACTATTCGATATAACCATTTTTTTTCGGCAATTTGCAACACTCATCGCCGCTGGCATTCCGATTATTCAATGTTGCGAAACGTTAGCGCAAAGCCAACAAAAAATTGCGCTGCGGCAATTAATTTATGCGCTTAAACGAGATATCTTATCTGGAAAAAATTTATTTTTTAGTGTCAGTCAACATAAACAATATTTCAACAACATCACTTGCCACCTGATTAATCTGGGTGAGCAAACCGGTAAGTTAGATAGTATGTTAATTATTATCGCGCAATATCATGAAAAAAATCTGGCCTTTAAAAAACAATTGCAACAAATCTTGTTTTATCCCGCTATCATCATGATAATCGCTTGCATTGTTACGTTCGGCATATTCATTTTTATTTTGCCGCGCTTTGCGGAATTATTTCAAACATCACAACAGCCATTACCATCATTCACGCAATGGCTATTCTTTTTTTCTACGTTGTTGCGGCAATATAGTTATCTTTTCTTCTTCCCCCTATTCACTCTCGCTGCCTTGCTCTGCTATCAACAGCCACGCGCGTTAATAAAAAAACAGGGCTATCGAATAATACAACGCTTACCTGTTATCAAACCTTTTTTAAAGAAAATCTTGTTAGCCAAGTTCTTTCGGCATTTAACTATCACTATCAGCGCCGGCTTGCCGATTACGCAAGCGTTGGCCTTGGCAGCCGCCACCCACCACCCCCAAGATCTTCAAATCACCATTACACAATTACGTTATGCGGTGATGAGCGGCTTGCCCCTGCATCACAGTATGGCAAGCACGCGATTTTTTTCACATTTAATGATTCAAATGGTGAAAGTCGGCGAAGAGTCAGGGATGTTGACCACCATGCTGGATAAAATCGCTGATTTCTTAGAAGCAGATGTTAACCAACTGATAAATCAATTAAACCACTTATTAGAACCCTTGATTATGATAATACTTGGTGTTTTAATCGGAGGGTTAGTCATCGGGATGTATTTGCCCGTTTTTCAGTTAGGAAACACTCTATAATCATGGATTAATTATGGATATGCTCGATTTCTTTAATCTCCACCCATCACTCTTACTCATCATTACCGCCATTTTGGCCTTATTCATTGGTAGCTTTTTAAATGTGGTCATTTATCGTCTACCGCGGATGATGGAGCAAGCCTGGAGTGAAGAATGTCGGCTGTACCTAGGATTAAAGCCGCACACTGAGTTGGAAAAATTTAATTTATGCCTACCTTTTTCTCATTGCCCGCAATGCAAAAAATGCATTCGCCCTTGGCACAATCTCCCATTGATCAGCTACCTATGGCTGCGCGGCCATTGTGCTTACTGTAAAGCAGCTATTTCTATTCGCTACCCATTAGTAGAGGCACTAACCTGCATCGCTTCTGTATTAGTTATTTGGCAATTTGGCTTAACCTGGCAAGCAGTTGCAGCGCTCTCATTCACCTGGATCAGCATTTGTTTGATCTTTATTGACTTGGACCACCATTTATTACCAGATCAATTGACCTTATTGTTAGTCTGGCTTGCACTATTTTTCAGTCTATTTAACACGTTTGCCAATAGCCAGGATGCAATCTTAGGCGCAATCATTGGTTATCTGATCTTTGCCATCACGCAATGGCTGTTTTTTAAAGCTACTGGTAAAATCGGCATGGGCCAAGGTGACTTTAAATTTTTAGCGGGGATCGGCGCCTTACTGGGCTGGCAAATGCTGCCGTTAATCATTTTGCTGGCTTCGATTAGCGGTATTTTATTCGCTTTTAGTCACATGTTGCTTAAAAAACAATTTAAAAGTGTACCCTTACCGTTTGGTCCCTATTTAGCGGTAGCAGGTTGGATTGCTTTACTTTGGGGTAACGAAATTATGCAAAAATACTTTGCGGTGGTACTATAACTATGCTGACGATCGGACTAACAGGGGGTATCGCTGCTGGTAAATCAGCCGTGGCTGCGCTTTTTGCTCAACATGGCGCCACTATCATTGATGCCGATGTATTGGCTCGTCAAGCCATTCAACCAGGTTCAGCGGCTTTCACTAGCGTCAGCCAGCATTTCGGCCCATCTATATTAACCCCTGAAGGTAGTTTAGATCGAAAAAAGCTGCGCGCTATTATATTTAATCATCCGGAAGAGAGAAAATGGCTTGAAAACTTATTGCATCCCGAGATTATTGAAATCATGACGCAGCAAATAAACTTGTGTGAAACACCTTATTGTATTTGCATCATTCCCCTACTTTTTGAAAGCGGCCCTTTTCCCTTTATTCAACGAATTTTGGTTATTGATGCACCTGAGCAACAACAAGTCAATCGTGTTATGGCACGCGATCACATCAGCGAACTTGATGCCAAAGCTATTATTCAGGCACAATCTGAGCGGCAATCACGTATTGAGCAAGCCGATGATGTGATTACTAATACGGGTACATTGGCTGATTTAACTGAGCAGGTAGACAAATTGCATGCATTATACATAAAGTTAAGTAGTGCACCTTCTCCAGAGGGAATTTAATATGACCGGATCCATCATATACGAACATCCCTTAAATGAAGTCATTCGCCTCTGTTTGCGACTTGAACAGTTATTTGAGCGTATTGACCATCAATTAAAAGATACCACGCAATTGGGTTCTCGCTGTGTCATCGCTAGTATTATTGAAGCATTGCAATTACTAGATCGTCCAGATTTAAAAGCCAAGCTAGCTAGAGAATTAAGCTACCATTTAACCAACTTATCCAAATATCGCAATTTACCTGATATTGATGAGCATAAATTAAAGCAATTGACCCATCAATTAGATGAATTGGCACATAGCTTGATTGAAAATAGTAAAAAAATTGGCCACCGTTTGCGTGAAATTGAGCTGTTAAATGTGTTGCGCTTACATTTAAATAATCCGGGTGGCGCCAGTAGTTTTGACGTGCCTTTATATCATTATTGGTTACAACAACCCGCTGCTGTTCGTCAAAAAATTATTTTGGATTGGTTAAGCGACTTTGAACAGATTAAAACCGCGACTACGTTAGCACTGGATTTGATTCGTAAACATAGCAAAATGGAACATAAAACGGCAATTCATGGATTTCATCAGGAGTTATTAGACCCGCAGACTAATCTGCGTATGATCCGAATTAGTATTGAGTCAACAATACCGGTTTACCCAGAAATTAGTGTCGGTCGACATTTTTTAAGCATTCGGTGGTTTTGCGCGGATGATATTGAGAAACGTCCTGAGCAATATATTGAGAATATTGGTTTTTATTTGGGTTATTGTTTGTTGTAGCCCTCTCCCCCGACCCCTCCCCCGTAAACGGGGGAGGGGAGAAACTTGACCATTGTCCTAATTGTTTTTTAGGCTACGAATAAACTTGATCCATTATCCCTTCCCCCGTTTACGGTATAGGCGTCAAACTAAGGGTAAATATTTGGATATCAGATTAGGAAAAATAACCCGTTGAACTGTCACTCCTGTGCATGTCAATCATTTCGAGGACAATATGCTACTTCGATGTCATCCCGCAAAATGTCCGCCAGAAAAAGTTGAGCGAAGTTATTGTTCAATCGCGGACATTTGTGCGGGATCCGGCTTATACCTAGCAATTGCAATGTCATTTACCGGATCCCGCACAAATACCCGTGACACTACATCACTTCGTTCAAGAAACTTGGACGGGTATTTTGCGGGAAGACATCGAAGTAGCATATTG
>DATAXC010000057.1:0-2985 GCA_036266895.1 Gammaproteobacteria bacterium | reverse complement strand
CCCCCACCCTAACCCTCCCCCGCAAGCAGGAGAGGGGGACGCGCATTCGTTTTACTGTTTCCATCATACTTTTACTAACTTTGATTCCACCCGCCGCCCAACGACTTAATCAACCCTACTGCTGCGGTCATCCGCGCATATTCAACATCTACCCAATTCTTTTCCGCTGCAAATGCCACTGTTTGCGCTAGCATCACACTAGTATAATCGGTTGTGCCCGCTTTGTATTGATTCACGATTATTTTTAACGCTTGCTGAGCACTATTGACCGCTTGTTTTTGTACGGCCGCTTCTGCGCCTAAAATTCGTAATGCCGCTAAATTATCTTCCACTTCTTGAAAGGCAGCGAGCACGGTTTGCCGGTAAGTCGCAACCGTTGCATCGTAATTAGCACGTGCCGCAGTCACAGTAGCCTGACGCAAACCGCCATCAAAAATAGTTTCTGCTAATTGCGGGCCATAAGCCCAACCAATCGCGGGCAAAGAAATCCAATGGCCTAAGTTTTGACCGGTAGAAGAGGCATTACCAGTCAAGGTCAACGCGGGGAAATAGGTTGCGATCGCCACACCAATTTCCGCATTCGCTTGTGCCATTAACCGTTCAGCTTGAGCGATATCGGGTCGACGCTCTAATAACATCGAAGGTACCGTTAATGGAATAGGTGGCGGCGTTGCTTTAAAAGGTCGTGGTGATAAAGAAAAATCAGCAGGCGGCACCCCCACTAACACGGCAATCGCATGTTCATATTGCGCACGTGCGATGCCATTATTAATCGCTTGCGCTTGCGCTGCCTCTAATTGACTCTGCGCTTGTACTACATCAGCCCGCGAAGCAACGCCAGCCGCATATTGATGTTGTGTCAACTTTAAGGCTTTTTTGTAACTGGTTACCGTATCATTCAATAATTTTTGATCGGCATCAATGCCGCGCAACTCAAAATAAGTTTGTGCCAAAGTCGCTTGTGCCGACAATTGTGTAGCCCCTAATAACGCTGCGTTCGCTTCTGCACCTGCTTGGCTAGCTTCGACAGCACGACGCACGCTGCCCCAAATATCAGGTTCCCAACTGGCTTCTAAAAATAACGTATTGGTGGTTGAAAGACGTGAGCCACCACCCGTCACCGCCGTACCGCTAGACGAACTGCCACCTGCACTAACAAATTCGGTGCTGCCTTGCCCTCTTCTTTGCCGCGTTACCGTTACACTACCGGTCACAATTGGAAAAAATCCCGCGCGCGCTTCATCGACCAGCGCACGTGCTTGGCGATAATTGGCATCAGCATTAATAATGGTTTGATTGGCTAGCATCAATTGTTCTTCTAATTGATTTAGGATCGGATCGTTAAATATTTTCCACCATTCGCCACGCGGCGCATCATCACGCGGTTCTGCTATTTTCCAATCCTTATAACGAGCGGTGTTAGCACTCACGATGGTTTTTTTGCCTTTTGCCTCTTTATATTGCGTAGGCACAACTGCGGTGGGTCGCCTATAATCTGGCCCAACCATACACGCTGATAGTAACAGGGTAATACCGATAACAAGATAAATATGGTATAAAGTGCGCATGTTGTACCAAAATTAATTTCAATTCATGGACTAACATGTTAAATCGTACCGGGTTTTATCCCACATTAATAGCATTGCAAACATTAACCAGCAAAGAAGTGTTGCGTTTCTTGCGGATTTGGTCACAAACTTTGCTGCCGCCCGCCATTACTATGAGTTTATATTTTATCATTTTTGGTAAATTCATTGGTTCACAAATTCATGATATTCATGGTTATGTTTATATTCAATACATTGCACCTGGTTTAATCATGATGTCAGTGATGACCAATGCGTATGCCAACACGTCTTCTTCATTTTTTCTTAATAAGCTCAATAAAAGTATCGAAGAAATGATTGTTTCGCCGATGCCGAGCTGGATTATCTTGCTGGGGTTTACGTGTGGCGGCATGTTACGCGGCATCTTAGTCGGTGCGATTGTGACGATGATTACCCTGCTATTCACGCGGATGCCCATTACTTATCCTATGATGATTATCGGTATGACTTTGCTAGCTGCTATGGTATTTTCGTTAGCTGGTTTGATTAACGGCATTTTTGCGAAACGTTTTGATGACATTTCTTTTATTCCGACGTTTGTACTGACACCGCTGACTTATTTGGGGGGTATTTTTTATTCTATCCATCAATTGCCAGCGCCCTGGCCGACTATCTCTTTATTCAATCCTATTTTGAGCATGGTGGATACTTTCCGCTATGGCTTTTTAGGGATTACCGACATCAACATTTATGTTGGTTTTAGTTTGGTGGGCGGATTAGCGGTTGGGTTGTTTGTTTGGGCGTGGTGGTTATTAGAAAGAGGGACGGGTGTTAAGGTGTAACCCCGCGTAGCCCAACACTTGAAGCTTAACCCTAAAATAAATAGAATGTACTCAACTATTAAGGATAACCCATGATTAAACAAGTCATTTTGCTGCTCGTCATTAGTATCGGTATTGTACTCGGCATGGAATATGCCCAACCCGTTGTACAACTTTTAGTAGATGCGCATGAGTGGGTATCTAATGTGCTCACAGAAGTTTTTTCTGGCGGTCAAGCAGGTAATATTGCCAGAGGATTAATTGCTTTATTGAGCATTCCTTTATTGCTTGGCTTAATCCCTACCTTGATTTATTGGATGGTCAAACGCCATTGGTTTCCTTATTTCATGGAAATCGTCTGGGTAGTTTGGTTAGTACAGGCTGGTGCGTTAGTAGCGATGTCACAGTCAGTTATATAAATATACAGAAGAAGTATATACGAAAAAAATGACGAGAATTGCCTCTCCCCTTGTGGGGGCGTTGTTGAATAAATGAGAAAAGCGAAGAGTATTGCCTCTCCCCTTGTGGGAGAGGCCGACGCCGTTAGGCGGCGGGTGAGGGGTGATTTTATGAAAAGCATATTTTAGTAGGATATAAATTGTGTGTTTTTTGAAAAT
>DATAXC010000047.1:0-8870 GCA_036266895.1 Gammaproteobacteria bacterium | reverse complement strand
GAGATCCTCCACATCGCGCACTACGGTAAAAATCGCTGTTGCTTCGCTAACATGAGATGTTCGGACAGCTGAATACCACTCTACCGGTATAACGCGTGCAGCCAACCAAACGGCCATGCCTAACATTAATAGGCCAAATATTTTTTTTACGCCTTCTAACCAAGGGCCGCTTTTCGGTAACCACTTTCCGGCTGACACCCCCACCAATAATAAAGGAATACCCATGCCGATACCCATTGCAAACAAAGCACTGCCCCCTAATACTGGATCACCGCTTTGTGCTATGTACATCAATACGCCGACTAAAGGTGCCGTCACACAAGGCGATACAATTAAGGTTGAAAGCATGCCCATTAAAAAAACACTCAGGTAATGACCACCGCGTTGTCGTTGATTCAAACGCAGTAATGCTGTTTGCCAACGACTAGGTAATGCTAATTCGTAACAGCCAAATAGCGATAAGGCTAATAAAACAAAGACGCCGCTCATCAAACCAATCACCCAGGGTTGTTGCAACCAAGATTGCAACGATTGCCCTAAAAATGCGGCTAATACGCCCGCTAATGCATAAGTTACAGCCGTACCTAATACATAAGCCAGTGAAAGAAAAAATGCGCGCTTGATATGTTTCTCATCTGCATGTTTTCTTGATCGATGCCCAACAATAATGCTGGTGAGAATAGGGATCATGGGTAATACGCAAGGCGTTAACGCCAACAGTAAGCCTAAACCGGCAAAAATAAGTAAAACAATGCCAAAATGCTGTGATTGCAAAACGGTTACTATTCCATTTTGGTCTGTCAGTAACGATGACCATTCTTTATCCGTGGTTTTACTCAATAATGGTGTAATCGTATTATCGGTAAAATTTAACAAAAACGATCGCTGCATCGGTGGATAACAAAATCCAGCTTGAGAACAACCTTGATAATCAACATGCATCGTCAATTGCGATGGTGTCTTACTCAATAAAATCGGCACACTAATAATGCCAGAAAAAACTTCATATTGACCGGTTTCTTGACCATATTTAACCTCTCCTTGCGGTAACTGTATATCCGCGTTCATGGTTGGTTCAAAATGAATATGAATACGTTTGGTATATAAATAATAACCAGGCGCAATTTGCCATTCCGCCATCACTTCTTTTGCGATGGTTTTTTCTTTCGTTGGTGCGGACAAGGTAGGATTAATGTAAACAGAAAACACAAAAGCTTGGTCAGCAGGTAATGGCGTCACTACTGCTTCCACTGTACTCGCTGTCAGCAACCATAAACAGCTAGTTAAAATAATTTTGATCAGTAATCGCATGTTATTTCTCTTTATTTTTTGCAAAACTCTTTTTTACCTTTAGCATTGATGGTAAGGCTGACTTAATTCATGCACTGCTTCTACCAATACTGTCACATGATCTGGTGGGACATCTGGTGTAATACCATGACCCAAATTAAACACATGACCCGATCCCTGCCCATAAGAAGCAAGTACTTGTGCTACTTCTGCACGAATGGTTGCCGGCGTTGTTAATAAGCAAGCAGGATGCAAATTACCTTGCAAAGCGGTGCGTTGACCAATCCGCGCACGTGCGGCTGCGAGTGAGATTTCCCAATCTACGCCTACCATATCACAACCAGTCATTGCTATTTCTTCTAACCAACCATGACCGCCTTTTGTAAATAAAATCACTGGAACCGCTGCTGTTTCAGCATGCGTTTTAAGGTCAGTAATAATTTGCTGGAGATACGGCAAAGAACACAACATATAATCTTCACCAGCCAACATCCCGCCCCAGGTATCAAACAACATCACCACTTCCGCACCTGCTCTTATTTGCTCAAGCAAATGTGCAGTAACCGCTTGTGCTAATACTTTTAACAATTGATGCAATAGCGCTGGTTGGTCTTGGCGCATTTTTTGGATGATAGGAAATCCAGGTTGCGATTTTCCTTCCACCATATAAGCAGCCAATGTCCAAGGACTACCGCAAAAACCAATTAAAGGCACTTTGCCCGCCAATTCTTGGCGTACTAAGCGAATAGCCGCATACACATAATTCAATTGCGCTGGATCAGGCACCGTTAATCGTGCAATCGTGCGGTCATCGCGCACTGGATGTGCAAAAACCGGGCCTTGCCCTTCTTGCATGGACAAACCTAAGCCCATTGCATCAGGGATAGTTAAAATATCGGAAAAAATAATCGCTGCATCTAACGGATAACGTATTAGCGGCTGCAATGTCACTTCACAGGCTAACTCAGGTGTTTTGCACAAATTTATAAAACTACCCGCTTTAGCGCGCGTAGCCCGATATTCAGGCAAATAACGTCCCGCTTGGCGCATGATCCAAATCGGTGTTCTATCGACTGGTTCATGGCGAATCGTCTTTAATAAACGATGATCAGTTTGCATATTCTGCATATGTTAAATCACTACTATTTCTCTGGTAGGGTGGGCAAAGCGTAGCGTGCCCACCATTATAAAAGTATAAAATTATTTTGTTTTGTCGGTAGTTGCTTTATCAATGGCTTCATTTACACATTGTTGAAACACATTAGGCCGAGCAATCATGGCAAAAGAATCCGACGCACCAAACGCATTGATTAATACCGTACCATAGTTAAATAATTGACCGATTAAGCTTTGATTGACTGTCACTTGGGAAATAGCCGCCAAGCGGGTTTCATTGCTATGCCGAACAAAAAACCCTTCGCGCATTAATACCCGTTTATTGGTGACTACAAATTCAGAAGTTAAGTATTCAAGATAGGCATAAGCCCAAAAAATCAACGTCACTACCCAGGGTGCCCATTGCAATTTCTCTAGTATTGGATTGTTACTCATATAACCAGCGATATAGATACTCAGTAAGGTCAATACAACTGGAAAGAAAAAAATGATAAGATGTTTTTTGGTCCGGTTGATAATTTGCTCATCTGGTAGTAAGGTTTTAACAATACTCATGATACTTTCCTTCTTAAGTTTAGAAGAACTGGTAGTAGTATAAGCAACTTTTATGATAAACGTAACCACTACGCTACTTTTACAATCAAAACAACACCTTGTTCTGGTTGGTGCCGCCGCTTTGGTCTTTTTGATTGCCTTGACTGGATTTTTTGCTATTTCGCAATGGCAAAAAGATTGGCAGCTCACGCATATGGCTTTACCCAAAGCCGGAGGAGGCGGTAACAATATAAACACCTTGGATAACTTAGTCGCTGCGATTCCAAGCCAGCATTTATTTGGTCAATCATTGACCGGTGATCACGTGCCAGTGACCCATTTACAAATGCGCGTTACAGGCATTGTTAAAATGGCGCATGATAGTGATAATCGTCATTCGAAGGCAGCTATTTCTGTCGCTGGCCAACCTAGTAAATTATACCGTATTGGCGATACACTGCCGGCTGGCATTAAAGTATATGATATTACTGCCACCGCAGTCATTTTAGACAACCATGGTCAGCTCGAAAAACTGCCATTACCACGAGAAAGAGTCAAATTCAAAAGCAGGTAATTTACCATGTGGAAACAGCTTATCATTAGTACATGCATACTTTCATTGGCGGCCTGTGGCACACCATCACCTAGAGTCGCTTCTGAATTACAACAAGGTAAACGACTGTTTGAAGACGGTTATTATAAACGTTCACTACAAGAATTATTGCCACTTGCTTGCGATGGAAATGCAGAAGCACAATATGCGGTCGGTTATATGTATTATTATGGCTATGGCGTACCGCAAGATACGGATGTCGGGTATTTCTGGATCAAACGTTCTGCTGATCAGCATTTTCTTCCAGCAGAAAAAGCATTAAGCATGATGGGAAAAAATACGAAAAACGGTCGGCTTTGAGGTAAACATTTGTAAAACGGCATGACTCTTTCAGTAAAGTTAGGTAACATTAGAATGATCAAACGGACAGGGGAAATCACATGCACGCAAGGAAAACTTATTTTGCTATTTTTGCATTTGCCTGGCTGTATTTGACGGCACCAGCTGCTGTAGCACAGACATTTTTTCAATTTGGTTCATCTAAACCAACACCTACTATTAAATCACCCGCCGCTTCTCCTGATCAAATCATGTCAGAAGATGATTTCTCAAAAGCAGTGAATAAATTAAGCCAGCAAACCAAAACTAAACGTACCGATGAATTAAATCAACAATCACAACAATTACTACAGCAACAACAAGATCAAATTAAAAAACATCAGGCACAAACGCAATCGGCATCAAACCCAGCTACAACCATGCCTTATAAGCCCAGCGGGCCTTATAAACCAACTGCACCGGCTAGAAACAATGTGCCGCCGGCCCCAGTAAACGAGAATCCTACTGAAGCTTATTCAGTACAAGCGTTTCCTACGCCACCCACAAAATCAGGCGCAGGTGGTGCGCAGCCAGCACCAGACAATCAACCCTACACGGGTTTTGGTAGTGGCGGCAGCAATACGGGTACAACAAGAGCCCCGAGTAATAATCAAAGTGACGGCAGCTGGAATATTAACTATTAAGATGTTTCACAAGGAGTTTTCTCATGCGTGACTTAAAAAAACAGATAAAAAAGACGATCTTGATCTCCAAGTTCACGGCGCTACTCACAATAATCACTATGCCAGTCACTTGGGCGCAAGTTGGTGACACAGGCAGCGGCATTGGCTCTTCATTTTCTACCAGCGGCACTTCTGCGCCAAGCAGTGGCAGCAGCGGATCTACATTAAGTGTTACCTCGGGCAACACGACAACAACCACTTCTTCTTCGAATACTGGCAGTAGTAGTGGTGGTACCTCATCTACTAGCGGAGGTACTTCATCTACTAGTGGGGGCACCTCCTCTTCATCAGGCGGCAGTTCCTCAGGAACGAGTAATAGTAGTAGTGGTCTTTTTTCTGGATCAATTTCTAGCTCTGGTATTTCAGTAAACACCCCTATTGGAACATTTGGTAGCGGTGGTGCCGGCGGCCTGCCGGTTACTTTTACTGGTCAACAACCGGTTTACTTTCAAAACCAACAACCGGTTTTCTTCCAAGTCGCCCAACCGGTTTATATGCTCCCTACCGATCCAGTGGTGCAAATGGCACAAAGTTTGTTAGCCATTGATGATACGCCAACCACTATCGCGATCCAGCAAAGCTTTGCATCGCTTGGTACAAATCTCAGCATAGAAAATACTTTTCCCAGTAGCAATATGAACAGCACGCAATTAAATACTGATTTATTTGGTCAACCTTCTGCTTCTTCACCAGTCAATATCAATGACATGAATTATCCGGCTATCTATGGCCAATCCTCTGGTGGATCGACTGGAACCGGTACGGGTACGGGAACCGGTACGGGTACGGGTACGGGTACGGGCACCGGAACAGGAACTGGCACAGGGACTAGTGGCGCAACGGGCGCCGCATCGCCATATAATTATCTCAAAAATCTTGCTGGCTTAGCGGTTAGTCACACTGCACCCAGTGCTGGATGGCAAGGTACGCAACAAAATCAAAACACTTATTCTGGTTATTACTCCACTGTTAAAGCGATTCAATCTTTTTCTGCCTATGTCTTGAATAAACATTTCAACAATGGCGCTTACCCAACGTTAAGTACCTTACAAGCTTCTTTAATTACACAAGCGAGCAGCTCTACGTGGCTAGCCCAAATCGCTTCCGAAGAATTAGGTCAAGTGTTACGACAAATTCTTATGTATGAATCACAAAATTATGTTTTGTTGAGCGAGATGGTTCAATTGCAAAAACAATTATTAGCAGCACAGATCATGACGAATACTTTGTTGACTGTTAATAATCAAGACAAAGAATCGCAAATGGTATCTAAAGCACAAGGTGCACCACCGTCGAATTAGGGGGGTATTTGCAAGTATTCACGGCCTTGAATTTTTTTACCTTTCTCCTTGTGGGGGCGTTGTTGAGTAAATAAATGCTAGAGCTTTTTGCCTCTCCCCTTGTGGGAGAGGCCGACGCCAAAGGCGGCGGGTGAGGGGTAAGCTACATAAAACTGAAGAGGTAATTTGTATGAATCAACTACCAAATACAACACAAGCACAAAACAAACCACCTGAAAAAATCTTTCAGCAGCGTGGTATTTACTTATTGCCAAATTTATTAACCACAGCCGCTTTATTTGCCGGCTTTTATGCCATCGTCGCCGCTATGCAAAGCCATTTTGAAATAGCCGCGATTGCGATTTTTGTCGCCATGGTCGCAGATGGGTTGGATGGTCGTGTGGCACGGATGACCAATACGCAAACTGCTTTTGGTGCGCAATATGATAGCCTATCGGATATGGTTGCCTTTGGGGTGGCGCCCGCACTGGTGATGTTTAACTGGTCGATTTTTTCTTTAGGCAAATTAGGCTGGCTGGCTGCGTTTTTATATACGGCTGCTACGGCGTTGCGTTTAGCACGCTTCAATACACAAGTACCAGATAAACGTTATTTTCAAGGCTTACCTTGCCCAGCCGCGGCTGGTGTGTTGGCCAGTACAGTGTGGATGGGGTCTGCATTTGCCAGCAAAGGCACTTTGTTCGCTATCCCGCTTGCTTTGTTTACGATTTTGATTGCGACGTTAATGGTGAGTACCATTCGTTACTCGAGTTTTAAAACCATAGATTTTAAAGGGCGCGTACCCTTTTTTACGATTGTTACCGCGGTATTTTTGATTGCGGCCATCGCGTTAGAACCCGCAGAAATGCTATTTAGCCTTTTTCTAATCTATGCGTTGGCTGGCCCAGTGTTGACATTGTGGCAATTACATAAGGTGCGAAAGCATAAAGCGGAACATAGAACACATCATTCGCATAAAGGACATCAGTTATAATGCCAGCCAAGACATCAACAACACTATTTAATTCTCGCTTGTTAATCATGTTATTTCTTGGTTTTTCATCCGGATTACCGCTAGCGTTAACTAGCTCTACCTTACAAGCCTGGTTTACTGAAGCACAAATTAATTTAGTGACTATCGGTGCGTTATCTTTACTAGGGATTCCTTATCTTTTAAAGCCCTTATGGGCACCCTTAATGGATTATTATAGTTTAGCCTGGTTAGGTAGACGGCGTGGTTGGATTTTATTAGCGCAAATCGGCTTAGTGATCACGTTGTTTATTTTGGCGCAAATGGATCCCGGTTCACAATTGTCACTGATGTTATTTGTGGCATTATTAATCGCGTTTTTTGCCGCCTCGCAAGATATTGCCGTCGATGCTTATCGTACTGATGTATTACCGCCAACCGAATTGGGTTTAGGTGCGGCTTATTTTGTTTTTGCTTTTCGCGTGGCCACTTTGGTTGCGGGTGGTTTAGCACTAATATGTGCAGATTATATAGGTTGGCAAGCCACTTATGAAATCATGGCGATCTTAATCTTGCTATCAATGCTGCCTACCTGGTTCGCGCCGAAAATAGCAGAAGTGCCGATGCCGTCTGGCCATTTAATGAAAACCATGCTGGATGCATTATTAGATTTGCTGACCCGTGAAAAAATCATTCTACTGTTATTAGTAGTGATTTTTTATAAATTTGGCGCCGCATTAACGCTGTCCTTGATGACGACCTTTCTTTTAAAAGGATTGGGTTTCACCTTATTAGAAGTAGGATCTGCGTATAAAATTGTTAGTTTTGTGGCTACCATTTTAGGAACGTTTATCGGCGGCATTATCTTGATGCGCTGTTCACTCTATAATGGTTTACTTTGGTTTGGCTTAATGCAAGCTTGCTCCAGTTTGATGTTTGCCTTGCTAGCGTTGATCGGTAAACATTTTACTTTAATGACGTTAGCAGTTTTTATCGAATATTTTTGCAGCGGCTTAAGTACCGCGGCCTTTTTAGCTTTTTTAATGTCGTTATGTAACCATCAATTTACAGCAACGCAATATGCATTACTGTCTGCCTTAGATTCAATGGGACGCGTGTTATTGGGGCCGGTTGCCGGCGTGATGGTGGCTAGTCTAGGCTGGGCACAGTTTTTTATTTGGGCTTTTGTCTTATGTTTTCCTGGAATTATTTTTTTAATGTTATTTAAACAACGGGTATTCGCTTATGCGACGACTAATTAATCTATTTTTATTTTGTTTGTTTGTTTTTCTGAGCAGCATGTCGCCACAGTTGGCGTATGCCAATTTAGAAGTCACCGATAAATCGTTGACTGTCGATCGTATTCAATTAGTGACGCAACAGATTAATTTGTTAAAAGACCGTTTAAGTCAAAGCCAATATGACTTGGCTGGACTTCAACAAGAACGGGATAAACAAACCCAATTAACCATAGAAAAAGTCAGTAAAAATTTGCTAGATAAAGTATCTTTAGATGTCGCTGTTGCTAAGTCTAATTTAGATAGCATCCAAATTGAACTGACTGATTCTCAGCAAACTACCAGTTGGATAGAAAAAAATATCCAAGAAATTGAGAATCAATTTAATGTAGTCAGTATGTTTGGTTTGAAAATTGCAAAAAATGAAATGAATAACATGCAGGACTTGCGTACTGATTTGGCCTATCAAAAAGAATTATTAGTTCTGGAGAAAACCCGGCTACAGTATTTGCAAAATTTACAAAAAAGCGCCAATCAAGTTTGGCAATTAAAAAAAGATAAATATAACCGCATTAATGCCTCGTTAAAGTCACAAAAAATGCTGTTGTTGAAGCAGCAGCAAATGCATGATGAATTGCGTCATCAAGAAGAGCAAAACAAATGGTTGCAACAATTAAACGGTCTGTATGCGCAACTGGCTAAATTGGATCCCAGTAAAGATCGCCGTCTTTATTATCAAGTAGAGCGTGATATTTTTTATGCCAATGAAAACGCCAATTTTGCTTATATTCAATCGTTGGTCGCGCGTTATGAAGACCAAATTCAGCA
>DATAXC010000033.1:0-12972 GCA_036266895.1 Gammaproteobacteria bacterium | reverse complement strand
TTGCCTCTCCCCTTGTGGGAGAGGCAAAAAACTATTTTCCATAGCCCGTAGGTTGGGCTGAGCTTGCGAAGCCCAACAATGGCGGGAGAGGGCTAATACGCCGTATGACTCTCATCTTTCTCAATCGCCTCAACGCTCACTTTGCCGCGTAAAGCACGATAGACCCAAGCGGTATAAATCAATATGATCGGCATAAAAATAATGACACTAGCCAGCATAATCAGCAAAGTTAAATAAGTCGAAGAAGCATCCCATACCAACAAACTAGATCCAAAGTCTGAAGATGAAGGCAAAATAAATGGGAACATGCTGACACCAACCGTGCTAATAATACCAAATAAACTGATGCTGCTACAAATAAATGCAAAACGGCTATTACCCCAATTAGCTGCTAAAAGCGCAACGCCCGCCCCAACTAAACCTAACACGGGCATGATTAGCGTTAAAGGATAGCGTGAATAGTTTTTTAACCACGCACCGGTCAATATCACCACTTCTTTATGTAATGGATTAGAATAACCTTGCGGTTCGCCGCCACTGATTAATACATAACCGGATAAATGCGCAATCCACAATCCGCCTAAAGCAAATAATACAATTAAACAGCTTGCTGCAAGACGCGCCCAAAAAATAGCACGTTGGCGTATTACACCTTCTGTTTTAATCGCCAGATATAAGCCGCCATGCATAGTCAGCATCATTAAGCTGGTGAACCCGCACCACCAAGCAAACGGTTGCAGTAAATCCAAAAAAGAACCGGTATAAAATACACGTAAATCTTTTTCAAAATGAAAAGGAATGCCCAGCAAAATATTTCCTACTAATAATCCAAAAATAATAGCGGGAAACACACCACCAATCACCACAATCCAATCCCAAGTTCGACGCCAAAACACATTGGTGAGTTTACTGCGATATTTAAAACTAACTGGACGAGAAATCCCTAACGTTAATAACAACAGCAACATCAACCAATAAAACGCTGAAAAAGCCACTGCATACACATACGGCCATGCTGCAAAAATCGCGCCGGCACCAAGGATTAGCCAAACTTGATTGCCTTCCCAAAAGGGCCCGACCGTATTTAAGACAACGCGTCTTTCGGATTCGGTGCGCGCCACCAGCGGCATCAACGCAGCAGCACCCAAGTCAAAACCATCGGTAATCGCAAAGCCGATGAATAAGACACCGAGTAATACCCACCAAATCAGCCGTAAAGATTCTATATCTAGCACTGGTATCCCCCCTCTCCCGCCCTGTCGGGCACCCTCCCCCACAAGTGGGGGAGGGGACTAAATCTGAATTAATTGTATCGTCCCAAGAAAAAATTTGACCCATCTATTATCCCCTCCCCCACTTGTGGGGGAGGGTGCCCGACAGGGCGGGAGAGGGTTAAAACTACTTCCTCCCGCGCACACTAAACTCTTCCGGCTGAAACAAATGTTCTGGCCCGAGCCGTATATATTTCGCCATCAAATACAACTCCACCACCGCAAGCGCGGTATAAAACAACACAAATCCGGTCAACGACACCCATAAATTCGATACCGTCAACGATGAAACACCCATAAATGTTGGCAGCAAACCATCGACTACCCAAGGTTGGCGGCCATATTCCGCCACTATCCAACCCATTTCTGCAGCGAGCCACGGCAACGGCAAACTAAACAACGATAGCCATAGAAACCAACGATGCCGCGCTAATTGCCGGCGTAAAGATAAATAAAATGCTAATGCAAATAAGGCAATAAAATAAAACCCGCAAGCCACCATCACACGAAATGTCCAGAACAACGTTACGACATCTGGCACAGTACTCCAAGCCGCTTGATCGATTTGTGCTGGTGTTGCATCAGCTACATGATCAGTATATTTTTTCAGTAATAAGCCATAACCAATATTATGCTGGTTCGCATCTAAGATATCTTCCGCATGTTTATCATTTGGATTGTTTTGCAACCTTTCTAACGCGCTATAAGCCAAAATACCACTATGAATACGACTACGCGCCTCTATCACTAAATCGTTAATGCCAAATACCGGCTGGTCAATCGAACGAGTGGCGATTAATCCTAATAAAAAAGGAATTTTAATCGCATATTCTATTTCATGTTTTTCTTGGCTAGGCCAACCAATCAGGGTCAATGGCGCAGGTGCCGGTTCTGTTTCCCACATACCTTCAATCGCGGCGACTTTCATTTTTTGGTTTAACCCAGCTAAATAGCCGCTTTCATCACCCAAAACCACCACGCACAGCGCGGAAGCTAAGCCAAAAGAAGCTGCCACTGTCATCGAGCGTTTAGCAAAAGCGACATTACGTTGTTTAATTAAAAAATAAGCGCTGACAGATAAAACAAACATTGAGCCGGTGACATAACCCGCACTAATCGTATGGACAAATTTAGCTTGTGCTACTTCATTAAAAAACACACTATAAAAATCGTATAATTCCATACGCATGGTGTGAAAATTAAATCGTGCGCCGACTGGATTTTGCATCCAGGCATTAGCAATTAAAATCCATAACGCAGAAAAACTAGAACCTAACGCCAACATCCAGGTTACTATTAAATGCGCACCTTTAGAAATGCGATCCCAACCAAAAAAGAAAATACCAATGAAGGTTGCTTCTAAGAAAAAAGCCATTAAGCCTTCTAGCGCGAGCGGCACACCAAACACATCACCAACATAATGTGCATAATAAGCCCAATTTGTACCAAATTGAAATTCCAAAGTGATGCCGGTCGCGACACCCATCGCGACATTAATACCAAATAATAAACCCCAATATTTGGTCATGGTGCGCCAAATTAGACGACGCGTAATAAAGTATACTGTCTCCATGATACCTAACATAATAGATAAGCCTAGCGTCAAGGGCACAAATAAAAAATGGTACATGGCAGTCAAAGCAAACTGGAGGCGGGACAAGGTTACTACATCAACGTCTGGCAGCATAAGAGGTGCCCTTTCAAAGAAATAAAGTATATACTACGATATAAAATCCAACTATTCACGTAATATATGGGAGCATCGCATAAATGGCCATTGATTCATTTAAAACTTTGCGTCAACTCACAGTAAATGGCACAAATTATCATTATTTCAGCTTGCCAGCCTTGGCTGAAGCAGGCTTAGAAAATATCGCTGCCCTACCCTGCTCATTGAAAGTCTTATTAGAAAATTTATTACGCCATGAAGATAACCTAACCGTTACCCCTGACGATATCCATGCCATCCACCATTGGCTAAAAACCAAAAAATCTGATCGTGAAATTGCTTATCGCCCAACCCGCGTATTAATGCAGGATTTTACTGGCGTACCCGCTGTCGTTGATTTAGGTGCGATGCGCGATGCCATCAAAAAAATGGGCGGCAACCCAGAAAAAATCAACCCCTTATCCCCGGTTGATCTGATTATTGATCATTCCATTCAAGTCGATGCTTTCGATGCAAAAGACGCTATGCAAATCAATGCGCAAATGGAAATGGCACGTAACAATGAACGCTATGCTTTTTTACGTTGGGGACAAACCGCTTTTGATAATTTTCGTGTCGTTCCACCTGATACCGGCATTTGCCATCAAGTCAATTTAGAATTTTTAGCGAAAACCATTTGGCATCATGAACAAGATGAGCAAAAAATCGCTTATCCCGATACGCTAGTCGGCACCGATAGCCACACGACGATGATTAATGGTTTAGGGGTATTGGGCTGGGGCGTAGGCGGCATTGAAGCAGAAGCCGCCATGTTGGGACAACCAATCTCGATGTTGATTCCGGAAGTAGTCGGCGTCAAATTAAGCGGTCAATTACGTGAAGGCGTCACCGCCACCGATTTAGTGTTAACCATCACACAATTATTACGCAAAAAAGGCGTGGTTGGTAAATTTGTTGAATATTTTGGACCTGGTTTAGCGGAATTACCGGTTGCTGACCGTGCTACCATTGCCAATATGGCACCTGAATATGGCGCAACTTGCGGATTTTTCCCAGTGGATCAAGCCACCTTAGATTACTTACGCTTAACCGGTCGTGATGAACAAACGATTGCCTTAGTCGAAACATACAGTAAAGCACAACAATTATGGCATGAAAAAAATAGCCCGGAACCGCACTTTACCGATGTGGTAGAATTAGATTTACATTCGATAGAACCTTGTTTAGCCGGCCCGAAACGCCCGCAAGATCGTGTTCCTTTAGCACAGTTAAAACAAACCATGGCGCAGTTAATTGTTGATGCTAATCGCAGTAACGAAAAAGACTCGGCTTTTCGTACTAGTGATGGTTTAGATTTGCATCATGGCGATGTGGTCATTGCAGCAATTACCAGTTGTACCAACACATCTAATCCGCCGATATTAATGGCTGCGGGTTTAGTCGCTAGAAAAGCATTAGCTAAAGGTTTAAAACGCCAACCTTGGGTGAAAACCTCTTTAGCCCCTGGCTCTCAAGTTGTTACTCAATACTTAAATATTTCCGGCTTACAAAAAGAATTAGATCAACTGGGTTTTGGTTTGGTCGGCTATGGTTGCACGACGTGTATTGGTAATTCTGGCCCGCTCCCCGATCCGATTGCAGAAACCGTCAGTGAATATGATTTGATTGTTTCTGCGGTATTATCTGGTAATCGTAATTTTGAAGGCCGCATTCATCCGCAAGTCAAAGCCAATTGGTTAGCTTCGCCGCCTTTAGTGGTAGTTTTTGCATTGACTGGCACAACTAATATTGATTTAACCACTGAACCGATTGGTAAAGATCAGCAAGGACAACCGGTTTACTTAAAAGATATTTGGCCCACTAACGCAGAAATTAATGCAGAAGTTGCAAAAGTGAATAGTCAAATGTTTCATGAGCAATATGCAGATGTTTTCACCGGTAAACAAGATTGGAAAGATATCGCCGTACCCGCAGGTGAAACGTATACTTGGCAAGCTGATTCGACTTATATTCAACACCCGCCTTTTTTTACTGACATGCAACAGAAACCGAACGCTATTCGCAATATTCAACAAGCACGCATATTGGCTTTATTTGGCGACAGTATTACCACTGACCACATCTCCCCAGCCGGCTCGATTAAAGCTGATAGCCCTGCTGGTAAATATTTGCAATCAAAAGGCGTTACCATCAAAGATTTTAATTCTTATGGTTCCCGTCGTGGCAATCATGAAGTAATGATGCGCGGCACTTTTGCTAACATACGTATTAAAAATGAAATGGTTCCTGGCGTTGAAGGCGGTTTTACTAAGCATTATCCTAGCAATGAAGTGATGTCAATTTATGATGCCGCTATGCGCTACCAACAAGAACAAGTGCCGCTTATTGTGATTGCCGGTAAAGAATATGGTACTGGTTCATCCCGCGATTGGGCAGCAAAAGGGCCTAAATTGCAAGGGGTGGTTGCGGTGATCGCTGAAAGCTTTGAACGTATTCATCGTTCTAATTTAATTGGCATGGGCATTTTACCTTTACAATTTAAACGCGATGTCACACGTAAAACGTTAGGCTTAAATGGCACGGAAGTGATTCAGTTGACTGGCTTAAGTGATGCGTTAAAACCAGGCAGCGAAGTGCTTGCGACTATTCAGCGTGAAGATGGCAGCAAGATTGAAGTACCATTGCAAAGTCGGATTGATACGCAAAATGAAGTAGAATATTATCGTCACGGCGGTATTTTGCAGTATGTGTTGCGACATTTGTTGGGGCAAGGGACGTGAATACTTAATCCCAAGGATTAATAATATCTAGCAGTGGCACTGATTTAAAATCTTTCACATTACGCGTTACCAAACGTAAGTTATAATGAATAGCAGTAGCAGCAATCAAACTATCTATTGCTGGTAATGATTGCTGTGTTGCAGCCAATATTTTTCCCCATCTATCTGCAACTTCATGATCAACGGGTAAAATACGTTCATAAAACCAACTAGGCAACTCTTGCTCTAACCATACAGTTAGTTTTTTCTTTTTAGCATTATCTGTTACTTTCTCAATACCTTTACGAATTTCACCCCAAGTCAGAACACTAAGATATAAACTATCTTTAGGTTTATTTTTAAACCATTCCGCAACAGCATGGTGAGGTTTAGAACGTATAAGTTCAGAAATAATATTAGTATCAATTAAATAGCTCATAAATCGATTTCCCTGGCTGAACTAGTATCTCGTGTTAAATCAATATTTAGCCCTACCAAAGGAGATTGCCTAATAAATTCAACAAACGATTGCTGTGGCTGTATAAGCTTACTAAATGTCTTTACCGAGACAATAACAACAGCGGGTTCGCCTCTTAAAGTAATCTGCTGCGGGCCACTGGTGATAGCTTTTTTTACCACCTCACTGAGATGGGATTTAGCTTCTTGTAATTGCCATGTTTTCATAAGGATTTTTCCCAAATAACTAGTCTATCTAGTCAGAGTATAGCATGCTTATTTCTGAATAGCTACCCGGATTGCGACATTTGCTCAAATGAGAGAATTGGGGAGTTTCTCAATCTAAGGCTGTCTTTAAAAAGAGATCGTGCTACTATTTTAAGTCATTCACTTAATAACTATTGACCATGCCAACCACCCAACTGCAGCTACTCAAAACTCGACGATTTTTGCCGCTGTTTATCACGCAATTTCTGGGTGCATTCAACGACAATGCGTTTAAAAACGCATTAGTGATTTTAATCACTTTCCGTTTAGCAGAATCGGTTGGCTTTAGTCCGCAAATTTTAGTAACGCTCGCCGCTGGTATTTTTATTTTACCGTTTTTTTTATTTTCTGCCTTAGCCGGACAACTGGCTGACAAATATGAAAAGTCTTTTCTCATCAAAATTATTAAAAGCGTAGAAATTTTTCTTATGGTGATCGCCGCCGCTGGTTTTTATTGGCAAAACGTTCCGTTATTGATTTTCGTATTATTCGCATTAGGTACGCACTCTACTTTTTTTGGGCCATTGAAATACGCCATTTTGCCAGATCATTTACAAGAAAATGAATTGATTGCTGGTAATGGCTTGATTGAAGCGGGTACGTTTATCGCTATTCTATTAGGCACGATTATTGGCGGTGTTTTTATTCTGTCTACTTACGGCGAATATACAATTTCTGCATTGATTATCTCATTGGCTATCTGCGGTTGGCTTAGCAGCCAATTCATTCCTAAAACACAGCGCTATAATCCTAGTTTACCTATTTCATATCATATCTTTAAAGAAACTTTTCAATTGATCGGTTACGCACGTGCTCGTCAAGATATTTATGCCTGTGTATTAGGGATTTCTTGGTTTTGGTTAGTCGGCGCGACTTTTTTGGCTGAATTGCCGGTTTTTGCTAAAAATATCCTGCATGCCAATGATCATGTTGTGACTTTCTTTTTGACGCTTTTTTCCATTGGTTTAGCATTAGGCTCTTTGCTCTGCAACAAACTATTAAAAGGAAAAGTACATGCGGCGTATGTACCCTTTGGTGCGTTAGGTATTACCCTGTTTACGCTTGATCTGTATTTTACCGCAGGCCAAACCGTTACCGTTGCAAACAATAGCATGCTGATTCCCCTACTGACTTTTTTAACTACTTGGCAAGGTTGGCATATCACTGTTGATTTATTGCTAATCGCCGCTTGCGGCGGCATTTATACCGTACCGTTATATGCGATCTTGCAACAACGCAGCGAAAAAGATCATCGCGCACGGGTGATTGCCAGCAACAATATCATGAATGCCTTATTTATGGTGGGGGCAGCGATTGCTACTGTATGCATGTTAAAAGCGGGATTAACGGTTAATCATGTGTTTTTAGTGACTGCGATTGCAAATGGTTTTGTGGCAGTTTATTTGTATAAATTAGTTTAGGTTAGTGGTGGGCAAAGCGCAGCGTGCCCACTACTCATTACCCACCAACAATAACTCTCCGTTTATTTTTTCCCAGCCTGTCTCACTGATGAAGCACTTGTTTTTTGCTTTTTACTGCTACTGTCTGCATCTGGGGTCGTTTCCATCGGAGTTAACGGTGGTAGCGGTGGTAGCGGCTTTTTTTTTGAAAAATCCGCCCACATTTCCGCAAATCCTGTTAGATTTTTATCTTCCTGTGGCGGCTGCTGTTCCATACCTAAACCGCTATTTGCTAGAGGAAAAACAGTTTGTTGGTTTGGTCGGGGGGCAGCAGCATTAAATGAAAATGGTGAACTGGCTAGTGATAGACTCATCGGAGCCTGCGCTGGCTTTTTCAGTAACGCACTTTCAACAGGCGTCAATGTACTTTTCTGACTCGCTTGAAATTTAGCAAACATGTCGTTAAAGCTCACAAACGGATCTTCTTCCATTGACGAAACTTCCACTGGTTTATGCGCTATACCTTTTTTTGCCTGATCAAGCTGTTTAGCTAATGCTTGTTCAATCTCAGCGATTACTGCTGGATTATTATCACGCTGCGCTTCTTTTAACGTTTTTTGTAACCCAGCACGCTCTTTTGCAAAAACAAAATGTCTATTATCGTTCAAATTGAAAGTACTAACTGCGAACGCTTGCATTGTCGGTATTTCAGCAGCAGTTAAAAATTTGTATCCGTCAAAATTACCCGCTTGACATGCTTTAAATGCGTCTATACATTGACAATCATCTTCAAAATAAAAAAGAGCATTTACTTTAAGCCCTTTCTCTTGACAGTATCCAACAAGCTGATCTAACTTACGCACCTTTTCAATGGGATTAGGTGTAGGAGTTGGATCAACCCAACCATCAAATATGGGAATCTTGTTAAGCATTCCCTCAATCTTTTCATGGATTTTTTTGATGTCTTCTTTTGTTAAATTTGGAGCATTCAAATCTGCTTGAAAAGCTTCGCGTAAAGCCGCACGCAAATAAGCCTTAACAACAACAGGAAAACCATTAAAAGTAACAATTGCAAAAACGTCATCAGCTTCTAAAATAGCACGCACTGCAGCACCCGCATCGGGTCTTAAGTTGGCTTTAATTTCATCTTGCATTGCATCAGAATTAACTAGCGCTAATCGCTCTTCATCGCTTAGGCCTGCAAACCGTTCTCGCATATCACGATTAGTATGACGTTGCGTAAGTGTTTGATCAAAATCAGAAGCATAGGCATTTACTATTCTAACCGTACTTGTCTCTTTGGTTGCAATTTCTTTAGGAGATAATCTGTCAAACATAAAAATACCTCGCTGAATTCAGTTATTTCGATAGTTATTTTACTAAAGATGCTGATTATACGGAGATAAGCTTAAATCAACCTTAAGAAGTGAGTCGCTAATCGCAAAAAACTTTGCACAGGACAAAAAATACCCTCTCCCGCCAATGTTGGGCTGAGCTTGCGAAGCCCAACATTGGCGGGAGAGGGTGGTGTCACAACAAAACTAAATTCACTGCCGCCACAATAATCAACCACACCACCAAAGTACGATCAACTAAGCTAACTGCGGCGCGTTCTGTGGAACCATCTTCGGCAACATGACCATGTTTCTCATTATGCAAAGCTGCCATACCGCAACCTGCTAATAACAAATTATTCGCATCCCAAGTAAATAATACTTTTTTACGCCAACTCGATAAGACATGTACGAAATGGCCAGTCAATGCAAACAAGAAGGTCAAAACGCGAATTGGCAGCCAATCTAGTGCAGCTTCTACGGTACGTGCGCGTTGCGCTAAATCAGCCAATGGTTCCTGTGTATTTACTGCAGTAAGAGAAACGGTACGATATAGCACTGCGCCCAACGGCCCTAAAATCGCAAACCAAAAAATAACTGCAAATAACCGGCGGTTTGCTTCAATGAAAACATGATTAGTGAGTTGTCGATGTGCTTGTTCAGTATCGCCTAGTTCTTGAATAGCAAATGCTGTATGCAATTGTTGCGCTGCTTGTTCTGGATCGGCTTGTTGTAACGCATTAATACTCGCAAACGTATCTGCCCAAAAATTACGTGGGCCAATACAATAAAATAAAACCGCAAATTGAAAAACTAAACTGGCAATACCGTATAACCAATTTTTTAACAGTAATTGTATCGTACCAATAATAATCAATGGAATGACCACACTGATCACTAGTACCAAAGTGGTATGACCATACAATTTGGCTGCTAACGTTTGTTGCAACTTTGTATACCACTTCCAATGACGCAAGTGACTCCAATCAAAAAAACGTTCGATCAATAAGGTAGTTAAAGTAGCGATAAAAATCATGCGATTATCCTTTTCAAATAGTGCCTCAGTGCCAGCTAGCTGTTCATAGTGTACCAGGTCGTCGAGTCAAACAATACCCTCTATCACAAGGCCAAGGGGCGTTGTTGCATAAATATAAATGCTAGCGTTTTTGCCTCTCCCCTTGTGGGAGAGGCCGACGCCCCCGCAACAAGTGCGGGGTAAACTCTCGGCGGCAGGTGAGGGGTGATTTTATGAAAAGCATATATTTGCAGGCCATAAATTGTATGTTTTTTTAAAATTAGAACAGATTTTAATATTAGGTTGTTGGAAAAACACCCCTCACCCGCCGCACTTCGCGCGTCGGCCTCTCCCACAAGGGGAGAGGCAAAAGCTCTCTAGGCGTATTTATTCAACAACGTCCCTTGTGGGAGAGGCAAAAATGCTGGCCTGCGTAGGCGGGAGAGGGTCTCTTTTTCAGCCCATCTTATAAAGCAATATTCTATTTGCAAATCATAAGAAATTATGTAGAGAATAGCACCTTTATTTCAACTAAAATAAGACATTATGCACCCACAAGAAGTTAAGCGATTAATAGAAACCGGCCTCATCGATGCCGAAGTGCTGGTTGACGGGGATGGCTCCCATTTTACCGCCGTGGTCATCAGCACTATATTTGCTGATAAATCGCGCGTACAAAAGCAGCAATTAGTGTATGATACGGTAAGAAAACACCTCTTAGATGGCACGCTACATGCCTTATCTATTCAAACCTTTACGCCAGAAGAATGGCAACAACAAAATGAAGCGCCCACATGGAAAAACTAATTATTAAAGGCAATATTCCTTTAACTGGTGAAATTAAAATATCAGGGGCAAAAAATGCTGCGCTGCCGATTCTAGCTGCTTCTTTATTAAGCAACGCCCCTATCCAAATCAGCAATATTCCGCACCTGCAAGATGTCACTACCATTGTCAGCTTATTAAGCCAAATGGGTGTACGGATTACCCTAGATGAACGTGCCAACATTGAAGTAGATGCTAGCAAATTAACCTCTTTTAATGCACCGTATGAGTTGGTTCGTACTATGCGCGCTTCAGTTTTAGTCTTAGGCCCATTACTGAGCCGCTTTGGCACCGCAGAAGTTTCTTTGCCTGGCGGTTGCGCGATTGGTACGCGACCGGTTGACCAACATTTAAAAGGCTTACAAGCCATGGGCGCAGAAATTAGTATAGAAAACGGTTATATCAAAGCAAAAGCAACTAAATTAAAAGGCGCGACCATTACCATGGACATGGTTACTGTCACTGGCACTGAAAATATCATGATGGCAGCAGTCTTAGCGCAAGGTCAAACCATCATTCATAACGCGGCACGCGAACCGGAAGTTGAAGATTTAGCGAATTTCTTAATTACCTTAGGCGCAAAAATTCAAGGTGCGGGCACCTCGACTATTGTGATTGAGGGAGTTAAAGAATTGGGTGGCGGTCAATACCATGTCTTACCCGATAGAATTGAAACAGGCACTTATTTAGCGGCTGCAATGATTACGCGCGGCAAGATCAAACTAAAAAATACCCGTCCAGATTTATTAGACTCTATTTTGCTCAAGTTAGAAGAAGCCGGTGCGATCATCGATGTCGGCAACGATTGGATTGCTTTAGATATGAAAGGTAAACGACCACGCGCTATTAACATTAGCACTGCCCCCTACCCCGCTTTCCCTACCGATATGCAAGCGCAAATCATGGCAGTGAATGCGGTCGCAGACGGCACCAGCGTCATCACCGAAACCGTGTTTGAAAACCGTTTTATGCATATTCAAGAGTTACAACGTATGGGTGCGCAAATCGCATTAAAAGGCAATAGCGCTATTTGTATCGGTACTGGTCAATTACATGGTGCGCCAGTCATGGCTACTGATTTACGCGCTTCAGCCAGCTTAGTCTTAGCTGGGTTAGCTGCACACGGAGAAACATGTATCGACCGCATTTATCATATTGACCGTGGTTATGAATGTATTGAAGAAAAATTAGCACAGTTGGGTGCGCAAATCAGCCGATTGCCGTCGGAGCGGTAGGTAACCAGGGTAATAAACGTTTTCAACAAACATCACGTCGTTCACAGGGCGCATCGACACTCCCTGACTCCACCTGCAAAGTAGCATGGCTAATTTTAAATTTTTCATGTAAATCTTGATTAATTTTCTGATAATCGGCATCCAATAATTTTTGTCCCGGCATAATCAAGTGGACGGTAAGCGCTACTTCACGTGTGCTTAATCCCCAAATATGCAAATCATGTACCGCACTCACACCAGGCAATTGCGTTAAATAAGCCCTAACGCCGATATGATCAATATAATGCGGCACGGCATCCAAAATAAGGCTGACAGAATCACGTAATAAACCCCAAGTGCCCCATAAAATAATCGCGACAATCACTAAGCTCAATACCGGATCAATCCAAATCAAACCGGTATACTTTATTATTACTGCACTTATCACTACCCCAACCAAAATCAATGCATCTGCGAGTAAATGTAAAAACGCACCTTTTATATTTATGTCGTGTTGAGAAGCACGCATAAATAATAAAGCGCTGCCCATAGCACAAAAATACCAATGATACCGACGACAATCACGATTGTTTCGTTAACATTAGTGAGATGAAATAATTTATAAATCGACTCATAGGCAATCAACGCAGAAGTCGCGACTAAAATGAATGCGTTCGCTAAAGCAGCAATAATCGTAGTGCGTTTGAAACCGTAGCTATAACGTTTACGCGCAGGAAAAGATAATAACCAATTAGCAATCCA
>DATAXC010000031.1:0-2440 GCA_036266895.1 Gammaproteobacteria bacterium | reverse complement strand
TATCAGTGCGGAACTTAAAAAAAGATGGTTTTGCACCAATTCTTTGTTTTGTAGGACCTCCAGGAACAGGTAAAACATCTTTAGGTAAGTCAATTGCGCGGAGTTTAGGGCGTGAATATGGTCGTATATCGCTTGGTGGCGTAAAAGATGAAGCGGAAATTCGTGGTCACCGTAGAACTTATGTTGGTGCAATGCCAGGTAGATTTGTACAGGCATTACGTAAAGCGGGATCGCGTAATCCATTATTGGTCATTGATGAATTGGATAAAATAGGCGCTGATTTTAGAGGAGATCCTTCTGCTGCAATGCTTGAAGTGCTTGATCCTCAACAAAATAAGACATTTTATGATAATTATCTTGGTATACCGTTTGATTTATCAGAAGTAATGTTTATTGCAACGGCTAACAATGTGGATGTTATTTCTGAACCATTACGTGATCGTATGGAAATTATTGAATTAAGTGGTTATACCATAGAAGAAAAAATAAAAATTGCACAGCAACATTTGGTGAGAAAATCAATTGCTAACGCGGGATTAGACAATAATAAACTGACGATTTCTGATGATATTATTCAAAATATTATCATGAATTACACTCGTGAATCCGGAGTGCGTCAGTTAGAACGTTTGATCGGTAAAATGTGCTCTAAAGCTGCACGAATATTGGTAGAAACTAAAAAGTTTGATGGATTTTCACTTGATAATCTTGAAAATTATCTTGGCCCATGCCGCTTTGTGGATGATGGCGCAAATAAACTACATCAAATTGGTATATCAAATGGACTTGCATGGACAGTGTATGGTGGTGAAATTCTGCAAATAGAAGCGATGCTTATGCCAGGAACGGGCAAACTGTTATTAACTGGCCAACTTGGTGATGTCATGAAAGAATCAGCTCAGGCAGCACGCAGTTATGCCTGTGCGCATGCCAAAGATTTTGGTATTGATAATAAACTATTCACTGAATTTGATATGCATATCCATCTTCCAGCAGGTGCGGTGCCAAAAGATGGCCCATCTGCAGGACTTGCAATTCTGACCGCAATGCTTTCAACATTAACTAACCGTCCAATCAATTCTAATTACGCCATGACAGGAGAGTTGAATCTGCGTGGTGAAGTTATGCCAATTGGTGGCGTCAAAGAAAAAATTTTGGCAGCAAAACGTAATAATATCCCGCACGTGATTTTACCACGTAAAAATAGTCATAATTTGGCAGAGTTAGATAATATGATTGATGGCGTTGAAATTATCCTCGTGGATCATGCCAATGATATTATTGATAAATTGTTGATGCCATTAGATAAGGTTGATGCATAAGGGAAGTAGAGAGTGTTAAAAAGTATCGTGAATTTGATGTAGAAAAAAGCGGGTGACATCACCCGCTTTTTATATCTCTTATAAATTGCGTTGTGCTATTTGTTCTTGTAGTTTTTTTTCTTCTTTGATTTTAGCTTGAATTTCATCAAGTTCGGTCTTAGTTTTTTCAGCTTCTTTGTTGTATTCTTCTCGCATTTCTGGATCTGTGTTAGGATCCTGTATGTAAGACATTAATGTATTATATGTTTTTTGCAAAGCTATTGCTTTAAGTTCATTAACAACTAAACCTGCTGCGAATGATCCTACTGTCCCTGCGGTATCACGGAATGATGGTATAGAGCCCCAAACTTTTTGAGCAGCAGAACTGATATTTCCGGTAATATTAAAGCCACCATACACTTGGAGGGCAATAAGAGCAAGAACAGCAACACCTGCTGCACCTATAAGCTTATGAAAAGTATAGTCTTTAATTTTAGTTTCGATTGTCGGTTGTTTTTTCTTAATTTCATTCAGTTGTGATTGAATCTCTTCTAATTGTTGATATAGTTCAGCTATTTCGTTTCGAGCTTCAGTTAGTTCTTCGCTTTTATAGAAGAAACTTGTAAGACCAAAGCCTTCCATTTCCTCTATTTCGAGATCTTTGTCTTCAATTTCTTGCAGTATCATTACTTCTTGTGCTTTTAAGATCATATAAGGATCTTTTTGAGTATCTTTTACCATTTTGTCGATATTCTCTTTTTTTTCTTCTGGTGTTGTTGAAGCTTGGATCTTTTTGATATCAACGAGTAACTCTTTGGTGTTTTTATCTACAAGTACAGGCTTGCGTTTCATTATTTTGGCATCGATGAAACAATTCATCGCAAAAGCTATTGCGACAGCGATATATATTAGTTTCTTCATAACTACTCTCCTTTTTTTAATCTATAAAGCTTTCTACTTTGAGAATAACTTAATTGATTTCAAATAGTCAATAGATTGTAAAAATAGAGCAGGGCGATCGCATTTAAAACCCTGGATTCATAAGGGTATCCAAAATAAAATTAGGGTCACTATTTCCTCTTCGTAATTTATTCTCTAAGCTAAAACATGAGGGTTTTCGGGTTAAAAGTGAATTAACA
>DATAXC010000341.1:0-2749 GCA_036266895.1 Gammaproteobacteria bacterium | reverse complement strand
ATTTTTTTTTGTAAGTCCCTTTTATAACATGTAAATTGGGACTTGAAATTAATTATCTACCTATTTAGAAGTTTAGTCAAATCTTTTGCGAAAGGCAAAATATTTTTTAAATCTTTTATTATTATGTAGTTTTACCTATATACCTTATTCTTATTAGATATACAAACATTATACCTTCGTTCGTTAGGGTACTGACCAGGTAATTTGTTTTATAAACCTACTGATCATGATAAAACAAATTTTTAATCAAAGTTCACCTAAAAATATTATATTATACTGTTCATAAGCACATATTGGCCACAGAAGGTGACCTAAAAAGTCAAATAACATGTTATTTCCTATGCCCCACTTTCACTACCAATACTACCTAAAAATCGAGCTTTATCAGAAGGGTTGGAAAGACTTTGCTCGATTTGAGATGATTGAATAGCTAATAAGGGCCTATCCCATGAAGATTGGAAATTCAAACCTGAATTTGGAAATGGTGAACATGTTGCTACACACCATTTTTTTAAAGCTAATGCAAAGAATGGATCATCTAGAATAGACAATTTCCTATCTAAAATTAAAGAAGATAAATCCTCACTAGCATAAACAGAAGAAATAAAAGCTGGTAAAGATAATGAAACTATACTCCTAATACCATAACCACCTAATCTAACAGGTAAATTAGCCTGTTTCCATCCAGTATCACTAATACACGTATTTTTAATACGTTCAAAAGAAGCCCTAATAGTGGTATCTAACTCAAGAAAAATATTTGGATTTAAAAAAGTAGGACAAGTACGCAAAGTGTAAAGCAATTTTGGAGCACCATTACAACTTTTCATCAAGAAAAGGGCAGAGTGAGAATCAAGAAGCTCAAGATTAGAGCAAAGACGTTTAACCTCAGAAGATTTTTTATGAAGCACCGTTGGAATTGCTTCACAAGTTACTGCACTACCTAACAAAGTGAAATCATCGAGTGGAGGAAATTAAATGGTTCTTAACTATTTCTAAGCTAGCTATAAAAATTTAATAAATCTACTTTATCAAGTTAAACTAAGAGTAACTACCTACCTACTTTTCTGACTTTTAAAGTAAGTTCAATAAAAACTAATCGAACTACTTAGCTATTTAAAAAAGTTCTTTTACCTATCTATTTTAAAAAAACAAATAAGCAATTTTTTGCTTTTGTTTTAAAAAAAATGAAATCGAGTTTATTTATAGCCCATTTTTTAGTTACAAATAATTACAAGTGTCTATCATAGTAATAATTAAGTAAATTATAATTTAATTTTAGATTGTTGATGTAAAGTTGAATTATTTCGGCAAATATAAGATCGACATATTTTAAATTAAATTGAGAATGATGAAATGATATTTAGAGGACCAGAGCAGCAACGACGAGTACCTACGTAAATTTGGAATATGCTGCATTATTAGTAAATAAATTTACATTTTGAGGTTGAAATTGTAAGTAGAACATTAGAATTGTATTCAAACCATGATTACCGTGAAAAAAAGGATGGCTTTAGCAAGCTTGTCAATTTGGCTAACAGCGTTCTTGCTATTGCACCCATCACTGAAGCAGGCACAGGCATCCGATTGTTTGTCATCCCCAGGTCTGCACTCAGGAACATCCTTTCGAGAGGCTGGTTTTTGGGGCAAAGGACCAGAGCACCCTCGCATGGTCCTATGGCCTTCGTTGGAGAACATGCAGATGGGGTTCTTATCTAAAATGCATGGATTGAAATTAAAATTCATTAGAGAGTGGGTATTATAGTAAAGTAATCAACTCTTAAAATTATTTTAATACATAGAGTTACCCACCTGGTATTACTCCAAAAATATCAATTTTATTTAGAGCATCCAAAACCCAGCTGATGATTGTTTCGATGGTCTCACCAAAAATGTTCTCCAATAGAGGGCCGAGTACAGGAACCATTTTTGCCAGATCTTTCATTGGTATGGGGAACATGCTCTTTGGGTCTTTGCAATCCACGACCGAGATGTTCTTACTTTCAGTTGGCCGATGACAATCCGGATTCTTAGCTGAGTCACAGGCATAGCAAGATATACCTGCAAATAAATTCTTAAGTTGACATATTTTCAAAATAATAAAATACAATGAAACCTATTTTATCAGCCAAATTTAACCATACCTACATATCTATATTACGGCCACTAATACTTCAAAAACTCATTATTTGTATCAGTAACAAAATTCATGAAAATTCTTACCACTTGCAATATCGACGTAGCCCACAATCAAAATGACCAATGCCAGCATCATCCAATGCATTTTCACACCAAACACAGCCATTATTTTACTTTTACTTGACAAAATTCTACACAAAAATGGGGTTTTGAGAGTCAAATTGACTTTTTCCACGAGCAATATAAAAAAAATACGAGTCAATTCTATTTGTTTTCAAATTTGATTTTAAAATCAAAATCGTGCTCAAATTACTCAAAATAAATTCATTTTAATAATTATGGTAACAATTTTATAAATCGATATTTTGAAATTCGGACATTTTAAAGAAGAGAATAGGCAAAAAGGCAAAGCCTTTATGCTACCAACTAATAGGAGAAACTGCCAAGAGACATGACAAGAAAATTAGAAATTTTTTTTTGTAAGTCCCTTTTATAACATGTAAATTGGGACTTGAAATTAATTATCTACCTATTTAGAAGTTTAGTCAAATCTTTTGCGAAAGGCAAAATATTTTTTAAATCTTTTATTATTATGTAGTTTTACCTATAT
>DATAXC010000313.1:0-3712 GCA_036266895.1 Gammaproteobacteria bacterium | reverse complement strand
CGAAAAATACCATGATCGTCATTTGACTAATCGCATATTTGGACTCACGTGGACGCACAGTCAAGTATTGCTGCATCAGCTCAATATTTCTGAAGCTGAAGCACAACTTTATAATAAACTTGCAGGTGCAATGATTTATGCAGACAATGTCCGTCGTGCTCACTCGAGTGTGCTGGCTAGTAATCGATATGGACAATCAAAATTATGGGCTTATTCCATTTCTGGTGATTTGCCTATTCTATTGCTGCATATCGAAGAAGTAGAAAACCTTGAACTGGTGCGACAACTGATTCAAGCACAAGCTTACTGGCGGCGCAAAGGTTTAATCGTTGATTTAGTCATTTTCAATGAAGAACGGCTTAGTTATCGACAAACACTACAAGATCAAATCATGAGTCTGATTAGTGCGAGAACGATGATTGAACCGGAGCATATGGGCAGCATTTTTCTGCGTATTGCAGAACAAATACCGTTAGAAGATCGCATCTTATTGCAATCCGTTGCTCGTGTCGTTCTATCAGATAAGTGTGGCACGTTAAAAGCGCAACTCAATCAACGCCATATTCATCCACGCCCGGTCCCGCTGTTAAATAGCAGCAAATCATCAGCGCATACTGAATTATACCAATTAGCCCTGTTACAAGATTTACATTTCTTTAACGGATTAGGTGGTTTCACACCGGATGGTGATGAATATATTATTAGATTGACTGCAGGAAAAACTACACCTGCGCCGTGGGCGAACGTATTAGCTAATACAAATTTCGGTACCTTAGTCTCTGAAAGCGGTCAAGCTTACACCTGGATAGAAAACGCTCATGAATTTCGTTTAACTCCGTGGGAAAATGATCCCGTAGAAGATGCATCAGGCGAAGCATTTTATTTGCGTGATGATGAAACTGGCTACTATTGGTCAGCTGCGGCATTACCTTGTCGTGGTATGGGTGATTATCAAACGCGACATGGTTTTGGTTACAGTGTCTTTGAACATAGGGAAGATGGCATTTATTCCGAATTGTGGATGTATGTCGCATTAGATGCACCAGTAAAATTTATTGTTTTGAAAATACGTAATGATTCTCCACGCCACCGCCAATTATCCGCAGCGGGTTATGTTGAATGGGTATTAGGTGATTTGCGTTCTAAAAATCTCATGCAAGTGGTAACTGAATTGTCCGATCATGGCGCATTGTTGGCACACAATTATTACAACAGTGAATTTGGCGAACGGACCGCATTTTTTGATGCAACCACTGCAAAATCAGGTTTGAACACACGTACGGTAACCGGTAGTCGTACTGAATTTCTGGGCCGCAACCACTCGCGGCGACAGCCAGTAGCGCTTACCCGTCAACATTTATCTGGTTGTGTCGGTGCTGGATTAGATCCTTGTGCTGCCATTCAATTTACATTTGGTCTGGCAAAAGGACAAACACGCGAAATCGTATTCACCTTAGGTGCGGGTCAAAATACCCAGGATGCTGAGAGTCTCGTGCAACGTTATCGCGGCTCAGTTGCCGCAGCCGATACGTTATTGGCTGTCCGTGCCTATTGGCGTCGTACATTAAATGTCGTACGGGTCACAACACCTGATCCCGCAGTTAACTTTTTAGCTAATGGTTGGTTACTATATCAAACATTATCGAGCCGAATATGGGGCCGCACTGGTTATTATCAATCGTCTGGTGCTTTTGGTTTTCGTGATCAATTGCAAGATGTGATGGCGCTTGTTCATACAAAACCTGATTTATTACATGCACAATTATTATTATGTGCATCACGTCAATTTATTGAGGGAGATGTGCAGCATTGGTGGCATCCACCGCAAGGCCGTGGTGTACGCACCCGATGTTCGGATGATTACTTATGGTTGCCGTTTGCCATCTGCCGTTATGTGGAAACGACAGGTAACATGGCTGTGCTTGATGAACAAATTGCATTTTTACAAGGACGTCCATTAAAAGCGGATGAAGAATCCTATTACGATTTACCCACGATTAGCAGTGAACACAGTAGTCTTTATCAACATGGCGTGCGTGCGATTCTACATGGCTTGCAATTTGGCGAACATGGGTTGCCTTTGATGGGATCTGGCGATTGGAATGATGGCATGAATCTGGTGGGTGCACAGGGTCACGGCGAAAGTATTTGGCTCGGATTTTTTCTGTATCGTGTTTTGAAAAGTTTTGCTTTATTAGCACATCGTTACGGCGATAATGTCTTTGCTGAACGTTGTGAAACGGAAAGCAGACCATTGCAGCAACACCTTGAACAACATGGTTGGGATGGTGAATGGTATCGTCGTGCTTATTTTGATGATGGCACACCATTAGGATCAGCCAGTAATAGTGAATGCCGCATCGATTCACTTGCACAAAGTTGGGCGGTATTATCAGGTGCGGCTGAATTGAGTCGCGCAAAGCTTGCCATGACAGCGTTAAACCATCATCTAGCACGTCCTGAAGCGGGTTTAGTCACGTTACTTAATCCGCCTTTCAATCATTCCATACCTAACCCGGGTTATATCCAAGGCTATGTGCCGGGGATACGTGAAAATGGCGGTCAATATACTCATGCTGCCGTTTGGGCAGTGATGGCTTTTGTTGAATTAGGTGAAACCGAGCTTGCTTGGCAACTTTTTAATATGTTGAATCCGATTAATCATGGGCTTACCCCCGCAGCAATTAATATTTATAAAATTGAACCCTATGTGGTTGCTGGTGATGTTTACGGTGTAGCGCCGCATATTGGAAATGGCGGTTGGAGCTGGTATACCGGTTCAGCAGGCTGGTTGTATCGTCTTATTATAGAATCACTACTGGGGTTACAATTAGAAGGAGGCAAACAATTGCGTCTAACGCCATGCTTGCCTGCGCATTGGGATCATTTTACTGTGGATTATTGTTATGGAGAAACAGTATACCAAATCACTATCAGTCGTGGTGTTGGCGAACCCATTAAAATGAGTTTAAATGGCGTTGAGTTGCATAATAATATTATTTTGTTTTAAATAACTTATCCCAACTCTCTAATAATGGAGTTAGAAATCGTCAACAAATGATTAATAAAAAATGGATGCCCTGTCAACGTTTCCATGAATCATTTGCTGTGGCCGATAAATTTTAAATTATTGCGTAAGGAGACTTAAATTATGCAGCATACTCAAATATGACCACGTTTTAGACATTTTTCATTTAATTTGATTTCCGATGTTCAATATCTTCAAAACCATATAGTTTCACAGGTGGACGATTTGGAAACTTTGCTGTTAGATTTAATTCACCACCCATCGCTTTTATATAAGAAAAGAGCGTTGAAAGCAATAAATCTGATCGTTTTTCTAAACGAGAAACAGATTCTTGTTTCATATGTAATTTAGCACCAACATCTACTTGTGTTAACTCAAGCGCTTTTCTTAAATCGCGCAAAGTCATTTCTTCGGCTATTAGCTCTTTCGCACGAGTATTGATTTTTTTTCGTCGAATTGCAGATAGTTTTTTTAGTCGACTCTTCAATGTGTACGTCATATAGTCCTCTCTATAAGTTATCCAAATAATTAGAAAACCGTTCATCCGCCTTTCTGATTAATTCTTTATAAAATCTTGTTTCACTTACACCAGATTTATTGCCAGCAATTAACAGTATTGCTTGTCTTTTTGGATCATATGCAAAAGCAACCCTCCATACCCCATTTGCAGCTTTAAAACGTAGT
>DATAXC010000312.1:0-5245 GCA_036266895.1 Gammaproteobacteria bacterium | reverse complement strand
AGGGTTGGAGATTAAGATGAAATTTGTATTAGTAAAAGGATACTAAATAATGGCAAAATCTGTTACAGAGCATGTAAAAAGAACGACATCCGTGTACAAATAGGATTATAATTAGCCACCCCATTTCTGTTAAGCATGAATAATAATGAACTTTATTATTTTGAGGAATAAAAAGATGAAAATACAGCATTTAATAATGAAGTTTATGTTTATTATTTCTTTTTTCTGTATGTTGCTATCTACAACTTTAGCTGCTAATTTGCCAACAGCAACAATAAAAGGTACATCTGCAAATACCATGCCACCTGATGAAATATCTCCTCCTGCTGGGAGTAGATTTTGGTTAAATGACCTCGTTCTTTCTTCGAATGGACAAACAATGTATGCTGTGGATGAGGTGAATTGTATTATTGCAGTAACAAATACAACTGACGGATCCGTGATAAAGAGAATTAAATTACCTGTTCCCGCCACCCGTTGTAGAAAATTAGCTCTTACGCCGGATGATAAAACTTTATATGCTAAGGGGGCCGCTACTATTTTTAAAGTAACTCTTTCAAACGATGTTATTGAAGAAAAGAATATAGTAACTGTACTTGGTGGTTTTGCTATTCCTCCTATTGGTGATCAGTTGTATGTAGCTGAATTTGCGACTGTTGGAGAGAGTACTTATATTTATGTGTTAGATCAAAAAACTCTGCAGATCATAACTAAAATTCCTAAAAATCCACCCCAACTTTTTCCGCCGTTAGGATTTACTCAAATTGGTATAAGTACTGATAGTAAGTTTGCTTATCTTCTAGATCCGCGTAATCTTTCAATAGCCACATTAGATTTAACAACTAATCAATTAAAGCTATATGCTATTATGCTCTTTGATGTTGCTACGTCACTCGCTGTTGATTCTAATGGGTTAACATTATATGTTATCTCCGCCTCGGGCACATTATATTCTATTGATCTTGCTAAAAATAGAGTAACAAATAAAGTTCACCTTACTATGTCTCCAGGTGGTGTTGCAGTAACACCAGATAGTAAAAAAGTCTATGTTACCAATACAATTTCCAATACTGTTTCTGTAATAGACGCTACTTCTTTTGTTGTAAGTAATAATATTGCTGTAGGCGACACGCCGACTAGTGTGAAGACATCCATGGATGGCACAAAAGCATATGTTGGTAATGCAGCAAGTGGTACGGTATCAGTTGTTGATGTAAAAACAGATAAAATTATGCAAGAATTTAAAATATTTAATTGATATTTCGTTAACATAACAAAACCACTTTTGGCGACGATATTAATAAATTAATCGGCTCGCCTTGTATCATCCAATTGCAAACAGGTGAGGTATTAGTTCGTAAGTTACTGGCGGGCGAAAAACCTAATCATTATTCATTAGTACCTATCAATGAAAAGCACAAAAAAGACATCATAAAAAATATTCAAGTATTCAGTGCAGCATATATTATTTGGACTAGAAAGAAAGATTTAACTTAATGGATATTACTTTAACTCTTTCTAGCTTAGGAAGTTGAGTGTAATATACACCATAACAGTTATTTTACTGCTTGCAAAAATTGCTGATAAGAAAAAATATTTTGTCGGTCTATTTCATATGCATCAGGATCATCAATATAAGCATAATAATAAATTTCTTTTCCTACTAATTGTTTGGCAGGGTGCAGATACCTTTCCCACTCCGCCGCACTTGTATCCAAATCATCATCAGTATAAAAATAGGGTACCATTTGTTTTGTTTTTAATCCGCTCATGACCAGCGGAGGCACATCTTTATGACCATGGGCTATTTCGTAGTAACTTTCCATCTGTTCATCATTTGCGATTGCTAACCAGCTTGGCTTGCCTGTTATATCCAACATCAAGAAGCTACCACTTTCGTCTGTTAAATAATATTCAACTATTTTCTTTTCTTCACATAAAGCATAGAAAAAATCAACAAATACAGGATCAGTTAAGCATTTTTTTGTACTATTAGGAAGCATGTCATATAGTTTATCCGACAAGTTAATGAAATATTTAATTTGTAATTCACGAATAACTGTATTAACTACCTCTATAAAACCCGCAGATTTTTGAATAAATTTATCAATAATACCTTTATTAAAAGCCTCCACGGCTACATTATTATCAGCTTGTCCCGTTAGTAAAATTTTAATAAGAGGAAAGGGCGTTAATTGACAACAAACCAAACCATTTTTTCCAGGCATTACATAATCAGTCATAAATACAGAAGGTTGAGAAAAGCGATTTTTTCTATATACTTCATTACGAATCAATCTTAAATCTAAATCCTGCGAACCATGATCAAGCTGATCATTGTCTGACAAAAGACAAGAATTAATAAAAGATATAAATTGATAATCGTTATTAAAATATTCAATAACTTTTTCTGGCTTATCATAAAACTTACATGCAAATCGATCATCTAATCCTAATTTCAATTCATCAAGAAACTTTTGCTCATCATCGACTACGATGATAGTAGTAGGGTAGTAACATAGACTAATTTTAAGCCATTGCATTTTCTAATTCCTAAAGATATAAGAATATTACCTTTTCCTGCTGCTGCAATTGAATATAACGCATTCTTAATTAAATTAAAAAATAAATGAATCAACAAAATTTTATTACCTTTTACGTAAAAATCGTGATGATCAAGAACTTGCAAGAAATCACGTTGGCTAGCATCAAAGGGATATCGTATAATTGCTTCTTCAATGCATTCTTTTATAGAAAATATTTCAACATCACCCTGTTTAATCTCCGCATAGTTAAGATTAATTAATTGCATATCAATAAATGTAAAAGCGGATTTTATTTCTTCTCGCATTGCTTCTATACGAGTACTTAACAATTTAAACTTATCTTCCCTGATTAAGGAAACAGGAAGATTGGCTTCGCGTGCCAATTGGTAACATTTAATTAGTTCAGGAAAATATTTCTGTAAACTATTTGCGTTCGCATCTAATGCGGCTAAAGGTGTTCTTAATTCGTGTGCAATAACAGCACTTACAGTAGTCATACCAGCTAACTTATATTGTATTTCTTGAAGTTTTTGTTCTGTTTCTTTTTGCTTAGTGATATCAAAGGATATACCGACAACACCAATTATTTTTCCATTATGATAAAAAGGTACTTTTTTTGTTAAAAAAATAGCGTCTGTCCCATCTGCTAACTTAGAAGGCTCTTCTACTGTAATGGGGGTACCGGTTTCCATTACTTCTCGGTCAATTTTTATTAAAATATCAGCTTGTTCCCGCCAAGGCATTTCATAATCTGTTTTACCAATAATTTCATATCTAGATGTGAATCCCGCATCTTTTGCTTGCAAATCATTGCAACCTAAAAACACACTATTGGTATCTTTCCAATAAACATGGCCTGGCATTAACCCAATAATAATCTCCAAATAATCTGGTAAGTTTGTAATTTCTTGGTTTGCCATGAAAATCCTTTACTATCAATTATATGTATTTAATTGGTCCTTCAAAGTGTAATTTATTTCCTTTACTTTTAAAGGACGCTTACCAACATAAGTATTTTTATTTATTAGCTGATTCTTAATTGTATCACAAAAGACGTGCTGGATAAAAAACAGACTTGATTCTTCTATATAACAACCAATATGCTCTGCTTTAGACTTCATTTCAATTAATTCATTTTCCATTTCCTGCGCTAATGCTAACGAAAAATCTGATTGGAAAGCATTATTTTTTATTGAAAAATTCAAATTACTACAGATTTTCGTAAATAATAAGGAAAAAGGATTTTGGCTTATAGACTCGAATTCTTTTGCGGAATATTGAGGATGTTTTGCCATATTCGCTAAGATAATATTTTTTAATCCAATTTGTTGAAAACGCTGTATAAAATCTTCCTGAAATTCATATTCAATCTGATGATCGTAGGTAGTAATCCCATGAATGACAATACAAGATTGTTCTTGATTTGCTTGATCAATGTTTTTATGCATTTCAAAACCATCTTTATTTGCGTGCGGCGTGAATAAAAGATAAATTACATCCGATTTACTTAAAAATTTTCTATGAATAACGATTAAAATAGGAGATTGTCTTTTAAGCGCATGGTTTATTATTATTCTAGTCGTTTCGTAACAAGGTAAAACCTGCCTTCCTTGATGATCGGTAAGTTTTAAAAGAAACAAAATTGAACTTCTACCTTTTTCAGCAGAATAATCAGAAAATAACTGCTTAACAAAGTTACAAGACATAAAGGATAAGTTATTTTGCATTTGCCGTACTACTTTTCTTGCACTAGTTTGACCAACACCCAAACACAGACTTAATTCTTTATAATTAATAGCAAGAGAAATGTTTTCTTCATTTTTTATACTGAAAGAAGTAAGCAAATACGACTGAACAAGAAAAAAAGTGTTTTCTGTAATATCAAATACTAATTTTTGTCTATTAAGAAAATCATATAACTTCTCACTCATGTCTAATTCTTTAATATATTTACTAGCGTTGTTGTCTATCAGTTGCTTGAAGTTTGTTATATTATTAGATATTAAATGGTAGAGAACTCTAAACTCATGAAGTTCATCGTTTACTACAAGTATATTTTCTGATTTATTAGCTTGATTAATAAGTAACAGTGTTTGATAAGCACGAACTTGGCACAATGTGTCTCCCAAATGGGGGTCAAATTTATTATATTCTTTTTTAAAATAGAAAAGATCGATTGTTTCAATAATTGTTTTAATAAAAAACTGGATTATCATTAGTAATCGTAATTTTTCTTTTTTATTTACTAAAAGTGTCTGAGGTTCATATGGTAGTAAAAGTAAATTGGTTGGCATCATAAATAACTCCTCATTGACGATGTGTTTATTTTCTTTGTTTTAGTTTTAGCACTATAATCATTAGACTTACAGATCCACAAGTAATAAAGCTTAAAATATAACCAATCATCAACAAATAATCTTGATGTATGTAACCATGAAAAATAGTAAACAGTTGAATGAAATTAAATCCAACAAATGTTATTAAAGAAAGTCCTTGAGGATTTTTAAATCGAAATAATTTAACTGCCTGCGGAATAAATAAGGCGGCATTAATAAATAGCCCTATACTGAAAACTGTTTCAATAACTACTGTAAACCACATCTGTGATTCCTTAAGTCATGACAAACTAGGTTAAATATAAATAATAAAGCTAGAACTACACTATCAAAAAAATTAACAGATTACTTAATAACGCTAGC
>DATAXC010000335.1:0-16582 GCA_036266895.1 Gammaproteobacteria bacterium | reverse complement strand
GGCGGCATTCATTGTGTGGCTGATATATTTATCAATTACCTGAAGTCTGAACACAAAAATATTAAAGTTTTATTTGAATATGCAAAACTTCGACTAAGTGGGGTAGTGCTTAAACGCTTGGGCTTCTTGTTAGAGAAGTACGAGCGATGTGAATTCGGGACTATAGCCTTTTGCAAAATATTAATGTCCACTGGTACTGTGAAACTAGACCCGCAGCTTAACGCCGATAAATTAATAACAAGGTGGGGGCTATGGGTGCCATATGATATTGAATCTTATTTATCACGAAAGAGAGCATGAATATCATATCAGATGATACGCTTGTTACCCGACTTGGCCATTTTCGCGTGACCACATATTGGCGGCAGGCAGGTTTGCCTGATATGGAGTGTCTAAAGTGCATTAATTAGAGCCTCTTATATATCGGCTAATGTAAGGAAAATAATTTTTCCCCGGGAAAAAAGTTTTTTAACTAAATGATTTATAGATATAATATGACTATGACCCCTAAAAATATTTTTTGAAATGAGGAGCGTACGTTTACGGAATGGTAAATGTCCTGCTAACTAATTAACTGTAGGAGAGACATGATGGGTACCAATTATTATTGCCTTCATAAAAAATTAGGAAAAAGGCATATTGGGAAATTGAGTTATAAGTGGGCATTCGTTTTTCATGGATATGCTGAATACGATTTTGGGATCAAGAGCTATGACGAATGGAGGAAGGTGATGTTAGATAAACAGGTAACTATCATCAGTGGTGATGATGTACCAATAGACAAAGAGGCGCTTTTGGCTCGGATAGAACAATCATTGGCAGATCAAAAAACCACCGTTATGCATAACGATGAGAGTTGGCATGATGAGCATGGTTTTGCATTTTTGAATAGAGAATTTTCTTAAGTGGTCGGTCTGCTCACCATTATAGACGCCAAGGCGCACGCCGATGGAGAGCAAGCGTCGTGGCGGCCATATTAAAACTTGAGAAGCAGCTATCCGCGGCGAATGAGCAGACGGCAGAGTTGCAGCGCCAGGCGGACAAAGCGGCGCAAAAAGCGGATAAAGAAATAGCAGAACTACAAGAGAAAGTAGGGCGCTTGGATGATGAAGCGCAGCAGGCTCAAATTAAAGCACCTGTTGTCGAGACTAAGGTTGCGGCGATGGAAAAAGTATAATGCTTTACTCAACGTGATGTATAATAAGATCAATTTTATCAGCGAGTCGTAACCGCATAATTTGAGCGAGCTGAAATTTAACAACAGAATTTCAGTATTAACATAGTAAAATTTTTCCATTAGGATTTTAAATGGACGCACTTGAGCTTATCAGGCTTCTTAACGAATTACGCAGTCAGGCAGCAGAAACTGAATGGCTTGAATTTAAGAAAAATAACATCGAATCAGATGAAATTGGTGAATATATATCAGCGCTTTCAAATTCTGCCTGTTTGCATGATAAGGCCGCGGCTTATTTGATTTTTGGTATTGCAGATAAAACGCACGAGATAGTTGGAACATCTTTTCAACCGAGCCTGTCTAAGATTGGAAATGAAAATCTTGAGGGCTGGTTAGCAAGGCTGCTGAATCCGAGAGCTGATTTCAAAATTTTAGAATTTAGCGCTGATGACAAACACATAGTGATGCTCATCATTGACCCCGCGCATAACAGACCGGTTGCATTTAAAAATACCGCATTCATCAGGGTTGGCTCCTATAAGAAAAAATTGCTTGATTATCCTGAGAAAGAAAGAAAAATTTGGCAGAAAGGAAAACATATCGATTTTGAAAAAGATACCGCCTTAAAAAATGTTAGCGGTGATGATGTGATTCAGCTTTTTAATTTTACTGCTTACTACGATCTAATGAAATTGTCGCCACCATCGAATATGACGTCAGTTTTTGATAAATTTCAGGAAGAAAAATTTATCAAAAAAAGCGGAAATCATTTTAATATTTTAAATCTGGGGGCTATCTTGCTTGCCAAGAACCTGGATTCTTTCGAAGATCTCTCCAGGAAATCTGTTCGTATTATTACATATAAAGGTGCAAGTAGACTTGAAACAATTAAAGAAAAGATTATTACAAAAGGATATGCAACTGGAATACAAGAGGTAGTTGATTATATTAATGACCAATTGCCTAGGAATGAAGAAATTGGGCGTGTTTTTAGGAAAGAAGTAAAAATGTTTCCTGAGTTAGCAATACGAGAATTGGTGGTCAATGTCCTTATGCATCAAGATTTTCATATTAAGGGCGCTGGTCCAATGGTGGAAATATTTGATGAAAGAATCGAGTTCACCAATCCAGGAGCGCCGTTGATTGATACATTGCGTTTCATTGATTCTAGCCCTGAATCAAGAAATGAATTATTGGCGAAGATGATGCGTCGCATGACTCTATGCGAGGAACGTGGGTCGGGGATAGATAAAACTATTGCCTCAATTGAAACCTATCAATTGCCGGCACCAAAATTTATTAAAGGTGAGCATTTTCTAAGGGTCGTGCTTTATGCGTATAAAGAACTTAAATTTCTGGATAAGGATGATAGGATTCGAGCTTGTTTCCAGCATTGCGCATTGAAATATGTTTCCGGCGAATTTATGACAAACAAGAGCCTAAGGGAAAGATTTAATGTGTCTGAAAAAAATTATTCTGCGATATCTCGCATTATTGCGGACACAATAGAGGCTGGTTTAATTAAAGATTATGATGATGTAAATAAATCGAAGAAATACGCGAAATATATCCCTTTCTGGGCTTAGTGGTATCAAGCGATCTTATGTGACGATGATGTGGAAATGGCTCGCGAAAACACCATAAAGATGTTTAAATTCAATAAGTTACTTATGTGATTGGGAAACCGCCATTATGGGGTCAAAGGGTCAGGAAGGGGCCATAATGGGGCCAAATGGGCCAAGAAAGGGAATTGAGACTATGAACTCTTTAGATGAAATGCCGGTTAACGATGCGATTACATTGTACTATGAAAAGCATCATGCCTTGCGGCAGGGTGATATGAAAAAGTTACTCGAATTAAAAAATCAATGCCCAGAAATATTTGATAGGAAAAAGGATGCTGAAATACGCGACATGATTGAGTATGCGCAAGAGTTTCAGAAAACAGACCGCTATAAAGAACTGAGCCGACAGATTGTGAGAGAGAAATTATCAGTTATCAATAATGATACATGGAATAAATAATAGGATCGCGCATGAATGTAATTTTATTACTCGGAGCGGCGCTGGGATTGTCATCAATCATGATGGCAGCATATGTCGACCATTCTCTGGCGCTGTACTTGAGTGGCAAGTCTTTAAAAGGGTTGTTGACGGCAGTACGATACCATCAGCTTTATGCCGTTGTTGTCTGCATGATTGGTTTAGCTTTGACATCGCAAAGTAATATTAGAATGAAGGCATGGCTGATTCGGTCAGCATATATATTTTCAATAGGGATTTTTTCATTCAGTTTCAGTATTTATTTTTCGGCAATGGTTGGCGTTTCCGGCATCAGTTATCTCACGCCGGTTGGCGGGATATTACTGATGATAGGGTGGGGCTGTTTAATACGAGCCGCGTTATTGAAAATGAGTTAACAGAGAGTTGATATAATTGAGATGCAGCGAAAGGAATAAATTTATATGAAAGATTGTAAGATTGAATTTGTTGATCAACTTTCTGCTGATGTTGAAGAAAAAATGCAAGAAGATCTTGTTGAATATGAAAGCAGCCATGGAATTGATGTAAATTATAAAAAATTTGCAGTTGTATTAACTGATGAATCTGGTGATGCATTTGGTGTTGTAAATGCTTTCACCGCATTTTCAGAAGTGTATGTTGATGATATGTGGGTTCATTCATCATATCGTGGAAAAGGGTATGGTAGAAAATTATTACAAGTACTTGAAGATCATTTTGAAGGCAAAGGGTTTAATAATATTAACTTAGTAACAAACGCATTTAATGCGCCAGAATTCTACAAAAAATGTGGATTTACAGAGGAATTTATTAGAGTAAACAAAGCAAATCCAAAATCAACAAAAACATTTTTTATAAAGCACTTCAAGAATGAAATTCAAACACAGGGTATTTTAAAGAAATAAAATAACTTTGGGATATAAAAATCATGACCGAATTAGCGTTTGATAACTATTTGAATCTTTGTACTCAAGTATATGATCTGAGTAAGCCAAACCCACCGGATGATGCGTACAAATTTTATAAATCATATGTCACTTCTACAAACGGTTTAATATTAGAGCCGATGTGTGGGACTGGTCGTTTTTTATTGCCGCTTGTAGCCGAAGGTTTTGATGTTCAAGGGTTCGATGCTAGCAAACATATGCTTGATGCATTGCATGAGAAAGCTAAAGCAAAGAATAATAAACCGAAGGTTTGGCAGGATACGATAGAGGATGTGCAGCTATCAGAAAAATACCAACTCATTTTTATTCCGGGCGGATCTTTTTGTCTTATTGTTGATTTTCAACAGGCTAAGCAAGCATTGAAAAAAATCTTTCATCATTTATCAGATGACGGAGTTTTCGTGTTTGAATCAATTACACCACATTGGAAAGCGCCGCTACTGAATGTATGGACTGGAGATGTATGGTATAGAGATGATGGAAAATACATTATTCTTAATTCTTGCACACTTCCAGATCATGATAATATCCGTCATTCGATTTCAAGATATGAATTAGTGGATGGCAATCGTATTATTCAAGTTGAAATGGAAGATTTTAAGGTTAGATTATATGATCAAGACCAGTTGTATACGCTTTTGCGCGAGATTGGATTTAGCGAGATTAAAATATTAAAAGCGTTTGATCGCGATAAACCGGCAGGCAGTGGTGATGAAGAAATTGTGTATGAGTGCAGGAAATAAAACATCATGAAACCTATATCTTATGAATAAACTAATAGAAAATGTAACAAATATTTTTGGCGAACAAGGCTCAGAGTGGATAAATAATCTGCCGAATACTGTTGAAGCGCTGGCAAAACATTGGCAATTACGTCAAATCTTACCCGTGGATAATATGACGTATAATTATGTTGCCAAAGCAATAACCAGTACAAATAAACCTGTAGTGCTAAAAATTAGTTGTGATAAAAAATCTAGCGGCGAAGAAATGCAAGCGTTGATGTACTTTGATGGTAACGCTTCCGTTAGATTACTGGATCACAATGAAAAATACCATGCGATGCTATTGGATCAAGCTATTCCAGGAACTACCCTTAAATCCTTCTATCCTGCTCAAATCGAATACGTCATGGATTGTTACGCAGCCACTATGAACAAGCTGCATAGTAAAAGATTACCTAGTCAGCATCATTATCGTCATATTAGTGATTGGTTGAAAGCAATTGATAGACTTACAGCGAATCATTTTCCAGCAGGTATGTTTGATCATGCTATTCAAATAAAGAATAAGCTGTTATCAACGATGCAGCAGGAATTGTTTTTGCACGGAGATTTGCATCACGATAATTTGATAAAAAATAATGATGAGTGGTTAACCATCGACCCAAAAGGGATTATTGGTGACGCTGAATTTGAAATCGCAGCATTTGATTTCATACATCCAAGCGAATTTCATCTTCAAACGGGAATAAAAAATCTCTTTGCTAAGCGAATTGATATTTTGGCAGAAAAATCAAAACTAAATGCAGCACGTATCAAAGACTGGGTATTTGTCAGATTAATTTTATCTGCCGCCTGGTCAATCGAAGATAATTGTGAAATCGGTTGGGATATAGAGCTAGCGAAGTCGTTAGTAGATTAGATTGAAAGGTGAAGTCTTGACAATGCCTAATAATTGCACTATATTTAACTCAATTCTGAGGGTTTACGTATGATAGTAATTATCAATAGTTAAAGTCATCACACGAGATTGTGCAGCTTTTTGCTGTTGAAATTATTTATCTATCAACTTCATCTAAAAAACCGAGCACTTGTGTGATTTACGTCATCACATGCTCGGTTTTTTAGTTTTGAGGAATCGTTATGAATTATCGAACTAAAAATGGCAATCTACCAGAAAATATAATAATTAGACTATTTAACGATGCTGATTTGGAAAGCGTTTTAGAGCTTTCCCAAAAGGCATTTATGCCAGTATACGAATCTTTTCGGAAAGTCTTAGGCGATGCAATCTATCAGCTTGTTTATCCAAATTGGATTTTCTCACAAGGCCAATATATTAAATTGATTTGCAATGGTGAAGATAAGAAAAATATTTTTGTCGTCGAGGAGAAAAGCAAGATAATTGGCTATATTTCGTTTTTTATGAATATTGTAAAAAAATCAGGTGAAATTGGTATCAACGCAGTACATCCAAATCATCAAAAAAGAGGAATTGGGAAAATGATGTATGAGCATGTACTGGGTGTAATGAAAAGCAATGGAATAAAGTTAGTAGAAGTTTCAACTGGTGGCGATCCCGCTCACCTGGCGGCGCGATGCGCCTATGAAAAATGTGATTTTATTCCATTACCATTAGTAAAATATTATAAGGCGTTATGACATGTCACAAATTATGCAAACAGAAATTCTCAAAAAAATAATTGCGGCAATAAAAAATATGCAATCTGGGCGCGATACTCCGATTATTATCGCAGTAGATGGGCGTAGTGGTACCGGAAAATCTACTATATCAAAACTGCTAGCTAATGAGTTGAGTGCAACAATTATCATAAGCGATGATTTTTATTCTGGTGGTACTGACGCTGAATGGCGTATGCGAACCCCACAAGAAAAAGTAGCACTTTGTATTGATTGGCGGCGCATTCGTTCCGTAGTACTTGAACCACTTTTACATAATCATTCCGTGGAATATCATCCTTTCGATTTTAAAGCGGGTACTGGGCTATCACAGGAGATTATCAAGCTGGAATCTGCGAAAGTAATTATTATTGATGGTGCTTATTCCGCACGACCAGAGTTAAGTGACCTTGTTGATATCAAAGTGTTAGTTGAATTACATGATGATACGCGTCGTCACCGACTTCTCAACAGAGAAGGCTCATCCTTTATGGATAATTGGCATTCAATATGGGATGAAGCGGAAGATTACTATTTTACTCAGGTATGTCCGCCGTCTGTATTTGACTTTGTAATGTAATGTCGTACAGATTCTATGAAACCGTTAAATAGATAAACATGCGATACGGAGTGGTCATTTTTCAAAAATGGCCAAACTCTAAAATTGTTCATGATACCGATATATAGGAACATCAAGTGAATAAAAAACTCTGGTTAATTTTAATTATTGCCGTGCTCAATGCCGTTGGGTTGACAATTGTCTTCCCTCTTTTTCCATTTTTACTGGGATTGTATGTGCCTACTAATCAAATTGCGCCTTATTTAGGTATATTGATTTCGATATATGCTGCTTGTAAATTTTTTGCGTCACCAATCATGGGTGGCTTGAGTGATCATTTTGGGCGCAAACCTATCTTACTGTTTAGTTTATTGGGATCAGCAATAGGTTATTTTACATTGGGTATTGCTGGTGCGCTGTGGGTTTTATTTCTTGGCAGAATTATTGATGGTATTTCTGCAGGCGATATTAGCACGTTGTATGCCTATGCAGCAGATAGCACGCAAGGAAAAGAACGCGCAAAACTCTACGGATATTTGGGCGCTGCTAATGGCTTAGGTTTTATGATTGGACCCGCTATTGGCGGATTACTGGGCATGAAACATGTGTCACTGCCATTTTTTGTCGCGGGCGGAATCTCTATTATTACAGCCGTTTTTATATATTTTTTCTTACCCGAAACTCTTGAAAAAGAAAAGCGCACGAATAATATCACATTCCATTCTTTCAATCCGTTTATTCATTTCAAAGAGATTCTCTCTTTGAAAAAAACACGGAACATTATTATTTTAGGTACTTTTTTTGTTATCGGCCTGTGTTTATATCAAAGCAATATTGCCGTGTTCGTTAAAGATGTGTTTATCTGGAATCCTGCGCATGTCGGCGCATTATTTTCTTTGATAGGATTATGCGACATTATTTCACGCGCAGTTCTGTTACCAAGGCTGCTCAAGTTTTCTGAAAAAAGTATTGGTAGTAGCGGTCTATTATTAATGATCACCGGGTTTTCTTTTATTGCGTTTAGCGATTATTACAATACAGTTATTTTATTATGGGTCGCTGTTATATTTATCACGATTGGAGAAGGTTTATTTGATCCACATTACAACAATATGCTGTCACACTCTGTCAGTGACAATAAACAAGGGCAATTGCAAGGCGTCAATCAAGGTATTCAATCTTTGTTATACGCGATTTTCCCTGCTATTTCCGGGATGATTTATTTGTATCACCCGACAGCTGTGTATATTGTTGCAGCATTTTTAATGACAGTACCGCTGCTGTATTTTTATAAACAGTTCGACAATCTATCAGAGGTAGATAAATATACGAAATGACTATTTTCAATCATTATCTTAATCAATGGCACCTAGTTCCAGATGGTGATCCAATCATTACCAGGTCGAGCCAGCTATTGCCTGTTATTTATAAAGGTGAGAGTGCAATGTTAAAAATTGCCATTTCAGAAGAAGAGCATAGAGGCGCTTCTTTGATGGTCTGGTGGAATGGAGAGGGAGCCGCTCGTGTTTTTAAACATGAGGATGATGCCATATTAATGGAACGTGCTATTGGCAATCGTTCATTAGTCAGTATGACAAAAACTGGACAAGATGATGAAGCAAGTAAGATCATTTGTGAAGTTGTGACAAGATTACATGCAAAAAAGCAAAAGCCGTTACCTACGGCATTGGTACCATTATCGATTTGGTTTAGGTCTTTACATCTTGCTGCCAAAGAACAAGGTGGAATATTTACTCAGGCTTCTTTAATAGCAGAAGAGCTTCTGAATAACCCTCAAGATATTGTCGTTTTACATGGTGACATCCATCATCAGAATATTTTAGATTCTGGCCAGCATGGCTGGATTGCAATTGATCCAAAAGGCTTGTTAGGAGAACGCAGTTTTGATTATGCAAATATTTTTTGTAACCCCGACTGGTACGTTGCAACTAGTCCTGGTCGATTGACGCGTCAGGCAACAATTATTGCAAAAACTGCTGGTTTAGAACGATCTAGACTCATAAAATGGATTTTCGCTTACGCAGGATTATCCGCAGCTTGGTCTTTACAGGATGGTGATTCACCAGATTTAGCTCTAGCCATTGCCAATCTTTCAAAAGCTGAAATTGAATGAGAATTTTTACAGGAATACTATGATAAGCAATCCCACACAGAAAGTGATGTTGACTCACTTAAACAATGAAATTAAAACATTCCTAGAAGATAACTTCATAGGAGCTTATGTTCATGGTTCGCTTGCAACGGGTGATGCTGTCTCTTCAAGTGATATTGATGTTGTGATAGTAATTAAAAAAGATATTACCCCAGAAGAAATCGAGCCATTACAGCAATTACATCATAAATTATATGATGAATTGGAATCTCCTTGGGGACAGCGATTAGAGTTATCTTATGTACCAATCGAAATTTTTCGTAAACGTCAGATTGATCCACGCGACCCTCCTAATGAACCACGCTCAAATGAATGGAGGGATCCAAGTACTCAAGCACCGCCGCAATTTTATCCATTTTGGTATCTTGATAATGGTGCTAAACAATTGGTTCGTTCTGAACATGATAATACGCAAATTGTACGCTGGGTTGTAAGAGAAAAAGGTATTGTATTAGAAGGACCTGATCCAAAAGATATTATTGACCCTGTCAGTAAAGCCGATTTAATTAATGATTTAAAAACCACATTTAACATGATTTCAGACAAATGGAATAATCGAGAATCGCTTAATTCACTGGGTATGCAAACTTTTTTTGTAACGTTGTGCTGTCGAGCACAACATTGTTTACATACTGGCACTATCGCTTCTAAAAAAATAGCATCTAAATGGGCGCAACAAACGCTTGGTGAACAATATCGCGATTTAATTGGAGAAGCTAATGAGGTTTGGTTAGGCGATAGAGCGGTTTTGTTTTCGACCCCATCAAACGGTGATGCGGTCAAATTAACCATGGAACTTGTTAACGATACAACATTCGCCTTAAATAATAATCAATGAGAAAGTGCTATTCATCAAAAAAATCAATTCGGACAGTTATTAGGTGTGTTAATTTAGTTTCTGTTCGAATAGCAGCACGAGATAAAATTTCTTTTATTTTTTTGGACAAACATCAGCGTCTACCAAAATTTTTATTTGATTCATGTATTCAAACAGCAGTGTTTACTTTTTCGTGTGACTTTAAACATCTCGTATCAATTTTTGACACTAAGTTACTTTTTTAATTATTTCTGTGTTTTCACTTACATCATTAGTCTTAACACTGTGTTGCTCTTGCTTTGCTTGAATTAAGCTTATATCTCGTCTATGGTCATGGAGTACTATAAAAGACCAAAACACTGCGTAACTTAAGAACATTAGCCACATAACAGCTTTAAAATATTTGTCCTGTGTTTTTCTTTTTAGCTTCTGTATCGTTTCATTTAAATAGTCTAGTCTTTTTTCCTGATTTTCTAATCGACTTTGTAAATGCTTTATCTCCCACTCGCTCATCTATTTGACCCCGTTTTTTTATTAACAATTTTTATTGGCTGGCAAATTGTTTCCACTGCGGAGCGGAGTTTACCATAAGTCTAATTTAATTTAACATTAAATAGGTTAAATTATTCTTACAATGTATAATATGATTAATTTATGTGCGATTGTATCGCTGATGATTCATGTGGTGTAAAACTATAATGACTATGTGATGACTAATTAGAGAATTTTTATGAATCAACGCTATTTGACAAAATCAAAATTTGTACTCGCAACCGAGTGTCCCACCAAATTGTATTATATTGGTAAAGACGATTATTCAAATTTAAAATCTGAGGATTCTTTCCTAGAGGGTCTCGCTGAAAATGGTTATCAAGTGGCAGAATTGGCTCGGTGTTATCATCCAGAAGGTATATTAATAGAGGAAGAGAACAACCTGAATGCTATCGCAAAGACAAATGAATTATTAAAACGTGATCAGGTTATTATTTTTGAAGCCGCATTTTCTTATCAGAATTTATTTGTGCGTGCCGATATCGTTATAAAAAATGGCAATAGTATTAAACTTATCGAAGTCAAATCCAAATCTTACGATCCTTTTGAGGAATCACCTTTTATGACTAAAAAAGGTGGAATATATAGTGAATGGCAACCGTATATATATGATATAGCATTTCAAAAATATGTCATTATGAAAGCTAATCCTGAAATGAATATAGCCAGTTATTTGATGCTTGCTGATAAAAGTACAATTTGTCCTTCAGATGGATTGAATCAAAAATTTCGGATTGTGAAGGAAATGGATAGGGTAAAGATTACACTTACTAGCAAATTGACAACGGATGAAATTGATAATCCAATTTTAAAAAAAATCAACGTTGATGCAGAAATAAACCATGTTTTTGATAAAGAAAAATTTTTAAAGAAATACTCATTTCCTGAATACATTCTCTATTTATCTGAGCATTATCTTAATGATATTAAAATAAAGCCAGTTCCAGGCACAGTTTGTAAAAAATGTGAATTTAAAAGTGATTCGACCAATATTTTAAAAAGCGGATTTGAAGAATGTTGGCAAGAAGTTTTTTCATTTGATAAAAAAGCGTGTGAAAGTCCCATGATATTAGATATATGGAATTTTAAAAGTCTTAATTCGATGATTCATACAGGCATATGCAAAGCCAATCAAATTCATAAATCGAGTATAAATATAAAAGAAAATATAAAGCCAGGTTTATCAACAAGTGAACGACAATGGTTGCAAATTGAAAAAATGACAAATAGTGATACTAGTGAATATCTTGATAAAGATGGGCTAAAAAATGCTATGGCGAAATGGCATTATCCATTACATTTTATCGACTTTGAAACGGTGAAACCTGCTATTCCATTTCATAAGGGCGAACATCCCTATCATGATATAGCATTTCAGTTTTCCCATCATGTTCTGGATGAAGCTGGTCGAGTAGAGCATGTTGGGCAATACCTAAATACTCAAATTGGTAAAAATCCAAACCTGGATTTTATTCGTGCATTGAAACAACAATTGGATAAAGACCAGGGCACAATATTCCGTTATGCAACACATGAAAATACATACCTTAATAAAATTTATCAGCAAATTCTAAGTTCACAAGAAAATATTCCTGATAAAGATGAATTATGTATCTTTATAAAGTCGATTAGTGAATCAACTAAAGATAGCACTGAAAAGTGGCAGGGCGCGCGCAACATGGTTGATTTGCGCGAATTGATATTACGTTTTTATTATGATCCTTTAACAAACGGATCAAACTCCATTAAGTATGTGTTCCCCGCTGTTTTGACGAGATCAATATTTTTGCAAGATAAATATTCACAACCCATATATGGCGCACATGATGGAATACCTAGTCTCAATTTTACAAACATGCAATGGGTAAGAAAGCAAAACGAAACTATTAGTGATCCGTACACTCTTCTTCCTAAACTTTTTCAGGACATAGATATTTCTGAAAAAGGTCTGGATTTATTGTTCGGGGATGACAAAATAAAAGGTGGTGGCACTGCCTCAATTGCTTATTCGCGTTTGCAATTTTGTGAAATGAGTGAAGTTGAAAGAAGGGAGTTAATCATTGCCCTGCTTAAATATTGTGAACTGGATACGCTAGCTATGGTAATGATAGTAGAATTCTGGCGTGATTATATGCACCGTAACTGATATCAACTATCTGTAAATATTTAATTTACGGTAGTTGAAGTGTATTATTTTTATGTGATATAGTTTTCCAAGATTTATCCTTTCAGCATATCTAAAGATATCATCATACTCCCTCATATCACCACCCGATTCATTCGAGCCAATCATCATAAATTTAATTATAGAGGATATAATTCATGTCTAAAGAACTATCACATGATTCACTAAAAAAATTGTTTATGCAAAAAATGCAAGCGATTGAAAAAAAGGATAGGAAATTTCTTGACGAATTGCAGCAACTACACCCAGAGTTATTTGATAAACGGTTTTTATACCAAATGTTACAAAAAGAACTCAAAAATACTTCTCAGGAGCTCCCGGTAAAATTAGACTTATTCTTAAAAAATATTATTAAAAACCATTATAAAATACATTGATGGCAGGTATATCTAAACAATTCAGGTGTGATGGTACCAGGTACCATCACGTTTATTCGCCATATTTAAAACCCATATTTAGCTTTTCGTTGATTAAACGCTACTTTTCCACCTTCTAGAATTGCAGCTGCTTTATCTCTAATCTCTGGAACATCAATCGCACCTTGATAATAAGCAGGCAAATTACCTTGTTCATTCTCTGAATCAAAGACCCCAATCCATTCAGCATCACCAAATACGGGTATATTGGCATTATGGGTTGCAAATAAAAATTGTCTCTCTATTTTTGCAGATCGCAATTCGTTAACGATTCTATCAGCAATAAATGAATTATCTAGATTATCTTCTGGTTGATCCATTAAAAGAGGGTCACTATTAGATAATAATAATAAATGCATGATTGCCGTGCATTGTTGGCCAGGAGAAAGCTTATTTAAATCTCGATAATTTATAGCATTATCATGAGCTATATTGAATTCTATCTTAATAAAATCTGGTAATTCAATTTCTTCAAGCTCCAAACGACTTGATAAATTCATTTTTACAAGTGCATCAGCTATGCTAGGTGTAATACCCCAGTTGGCATTCTTTAAATCATCAGTCCCATTTGCAATTAATTCCGATAGTTTTTTTGGTGAAAAATCTTCGGCTGTTAGTATCCATTCAAGTCTTTTTTCAGCAACATTATCAAGGTTACACGCAACAAGTTTATCAATTAGTGGTGCGCGATCCGCTTCGGGAGAAATTGATAGCTTTAACTTTCCTTCCAACTTTTTATTTAATTTCTTGAGCAATCGTTCGTATTGAGATGATTTAGTTGATCGGATTGATGAGAGCTCATCAAGCAATAATTTACGAGCTTTAAATAATTCATTAAGTGAAATTTTGCTGTTATCTAATAAGGATTGCATTGGTCGAATACGCTCAATTTCAGCTATAATTTCTTTATATTGATTCCCAACCTCTTTACCAGATCGTCCTTCGTTCGATGGGAGTTCTTTAAATATTTTATCTAGCGAATCTTCTTCATTTTTAATTGATTCTTGTAGTGATAAATATAATTTCATAAGCTCTGACTTTTGTAAAGTATTACTGTCTTGCAATTTGATAATTGCAGATTTAGTGTCATTTTTAATTAATTCAATCGTACTTCTTATTTGCCGTAAAACTCCTACATCCGGAAGATATTCTATTACGGACTCATCAAGAAAATTATCTTCAGATAAATATTGTAAGATATTCGCTAAGTTTGACTCAATATTTGTTATTTTTATTTGTGCCGCGTTAATAAGCTGCTTTTCATTTTCAAGCTTTGGAACAATTTCTAGTTTTTCTACTAGACCAAGAGTTTTAAAATTAGCAGCTTGCTCAAGCAGTTTTGGCAACCTAGACACTTCGCATTCAACATTAGATACGCTTTCATGGAATTGAGTAATTTGCTTTCTGTTTTTGGCAAGTTTATTTTTTAATGAAAGTATTAATTCTTCATCAGAACTATTATTAATATCTAAAAACCTACTAAGTATTTGGCGTTGTCCTTGTGGATCTTGAAGGCTTTCGTGAATTTCATTTTGACCATAAATTTCAAACTCAGGTAAGAGATCATGAGGACTAAATGAAGATATAGCTCCATACTCATCTTTTACTACACTATTCTCACCAAACTTTCGTGATACAGTAAAATGTTTACCATTCATAGTTGAAGAACGAACTACTATTTCAATGCGCCCCTTTGACTTTCCAAGATTTTCTCTAATAATTTCTTCATGCTGTTTCTTTGTGTATTTTCCAATGGGTGTTTTATTAAATACATATCGAATAAACTCAATTAAAGTTGATTTGCCTGTTCCACGTCCACCAATTATGGAGTTAAGGTGTTCTGAAAAATGAATATTAAGGCCGTCTAAATAACCACCTGTTACATTAATACTTTTGATTTGTGAAAAATATTTATTTGAAACATCACTATTAAGACGAACTCTTGATTCTGGATCTTGGAATGCTAATTTGAAAGACTCAAAGCAAGGATTTGTCATCTTTATTAAACACGTAGCTTTTGGATTTGATAAATCGTCAGGAAAAGCTACATCTTTTGCATTAATAATTCCTATAGAATGGTCACGTTGATAATCTTTGTTTTTATTTTTTAATATTAATCGATACACATTGCCATCATCATTCTTTAAATCATCTAGCGTACCAGAGATTTGTGCAGCTTTAAGCAAAGGATTTTTCCATACATGTACTAACTTCTGACGCAAAATCCCATTATCATCAGTACAGTGTGCTGCATAAGCAAATCCACCAAGCTCATTTACTTTAGAAATCAAATCATTTCCGCCAAGATTCGTTGGCCATATTCCTTCACTTGGATTGGTAAGACCAAGAGCACCAAGATAACGATGAAGTTGATCCTTACTTGTGTCTTCAGGAAATAAACAAACAAAGTGCGCTTTTTCAGTAGTTGCGATTTCAAACCCTGGAAATACAATGATGTCGTTTGAATTCATTAATGTTCTAATGGCATCAATACCATCTACATTTCCATGATCAGCTAGTCCAATTATTTTAATATCGTTTTCTTGTGCTATTTTAAGTAATTGTTGATTATATTCTGATTCGGCCAACCCATGACTGGTGCCGCGATTAACTATATATGCAGCCGGATTAACTTGTAATGCGCACTTCCAAAATTTAGCTTTTTTATATTGTGTCATAATTGCCTTTAAAATATATATTCAAATAATAATATTTCGAATGGGTTATAAGTAACTATTTGCTGAATCGTTCCAACATTCCGAGCAATGTTATATTTTCCGCAATTTCATCATGAGGAATGAGTAAATATTTCCATGGTTTCCCGCCATAAGTTGATGAATGATTTGTTGCGTTCACACACCATTTAATAGCTGATTCTTTCTTGGCGAGAACAATAGGATCTTCCAATTCTTTACGCATTTTTATTTCGACCATGAATATTGTATTTTCAGTTTCAGCGACAAAATCTGGTTGATATTCGAACTGTTCATGGCCATGTCTATAAAATATTAAAAACTGACCTTTAATCGGTTTAAACCATTTAATGGAGTCTCGCTCTAAGATTGTAGAAAACCTTCTTTCTGAATCTGAGTCAAATCTTTGTTCTGTGTATAAACAACGAGAAAATCCATTGAATAGATACTTTGCCATATTACTCTTGTCAGCGGGCGATGTTCTGAAATCGAGTATGTTTTCTTTAGCACATGTATATGCACTTTTTCTTAATTCAGTAAATCCCTTGTTTATCTTAACTTCATACTCAATATTTTCTTCCCAATAATTATTTTGCATTTGAGCATGTATAAATCTGGTTATATCTCTTTGAAAGTAAC
>DATAXC010000334.1:0-2935 GCA_036266895.1 Gammaproteobacteria bacterium | reverse complement strand
TGGCCTGCATTATTTTTCCTGAAGCTTCTCGCGTTGCTAAACCTTGCGCATCTGCTGGAAAGTGCGGCATGTTTTCATCCCACCCTTTTGTTAATTCCCCTTTTATAAATTGTTGTAATGTTTTAGCGAGCGCTGGATATTTTTTTGCATAAGCCACGCATTGCGTTTTCCAGGCTTTTTCTGCTTGTTTGCCCTTTATCAGGGCTTGACGAAAATGTTTCTCCACAGATCGCGGTACATAAAATGATGGTTTTTCTGGCCAACCTAAATGTTGTTTGGTGAGTTTGACTTCTTCCGCACCAAGTGGTGAACCATGTACTTCAAACGTATCGTGTTTATGAGGAGAACCATAACCAATCTGCGTCTTGATCAAAATTAATGAGGGGCGTGTTGTTTCTTGACGCGCTGCTGCAATGGCTTGATAAATAGCGGCGAGGTCATTACCATCCTCAATCGTTTGTGTATGCCAGCCATAAGCCGCAAAGCGTTTTTCTCGATTTTCAGTGAAAGCCAATTGGGTTGATGCAGAAAGCGTCATGTGATTATTATCATATAAATAAATTAATTTACCTAAACGCAAATGACCCGCAAGAGATGCCGCTTCAGCAGCAACGCCTTCCATTAAATCACCATCACTGACCAACCCATAGGTAAAATGATCGATGAGATTAAAACCGGGACGATTAAAATAGGCTGCTAAATACGCTTCAGCAATCGCCATTCCCACGCCATTTGCAAACCCTTGTCCAAGCGGCCCGGTGGTTGTTTCCACACCTGCAGTAAGTTCGCTTTCTGGATGGCCAGGGGTGATACTTCCCCATTGTCGGAATTGTTTAATTTGTGCCATGGAAACTGCATAACCGGTCAAATGGAGTAAACTATAAAGCAGCATCGAGCCATGACCTGCGGACAGCACAAAACGGTCACGATCATACCAATTGGGATTTACTGGATTATGTTTAAGAAAATGTGTCCATAAAATATAGGCCATCGGTGCTGCTCCCAGCGGTAAGCCGGGATGGCCGCTATCTGCTTTTTGCACAGCATCAATGGATAACATGCGAATGGTATTCACGCAAAGATTATCTAATGTGGTTGCTTTCAATTTCTTCATGTTTAACTATCCTTTTCCCATTCAGTATGGAAGGTTCCTTTCATATCAATGCGCTCATAGGTATGCGCACCAAAATAATCACGCTGTGCTTGAATAAGATTGGCAGGCAGCCAAAGACTCCGATAAGCATCCAGATAAGCAAGCGCTGACATGAATCCTGGTATGGGTAACCCTAAGTTACACGCTTCGCGTACAATCTGCCGCAAAGAATCTTGTTGCGTTAAAATGTGTTGGGCTAGATTTGGATCGAGCAATAAATTTTTTAAATGCTTATTTGCACGAAATGCAGTGCTAATGTCTTCTAATAAACGCGCACGAATAATACAACCCCCGCGCCAAATCCGTGCCACTGCTTCGAGATTAAGTTGATAAGCATATTGATGAGAGGCAACGCCCAATAATGCCATGCCTTGCGCATAAACCATCAAGATAGCGCAATAAAGCGCTTGTTGCAGTTGCGTAATAAAGAGCGTGTGATTCATTGTTGAAAGCGGAATAGGGCGTTGATACAAACGATTTGCTTGTTCACGTTCTTCGAGTAAAACGGACAAGTCGCGCATATTCACTGCCACATCAATAGTCGGAACCGGTACTTGCAATGTCATCGCGCTTTGTGAAGTCCACATACCGGTACCATTTTGTTTGGCGACCGCTACGATTTCATCAATCAATGATTGAGTTGTTTGTTCATCTTTTTTAGCAAAAATCCGGCTGGTAATTTCTATCAAGTAACTATTTAATTCAGTTTCATTCCACAACTGGTAGATCTCGCTTAATTGTTCATTGCGCAACCCAAGACCGCGTTTCAGTAAATCATAAGTTTCAGCAATCAGCTGCATAATGCCGTACTCAATTCCATTGTGAACCATTTTCACATAATGCCCAACTGAACCGGGTCCCAAATAAGTGACACAAGGATCGTTATTTACTTTTGCAGCAATTGCTTGCAAAATGGGCCGCACTCGTTCGTAAGCGGCTTTTGGGCCGCCAGGCATCATACTGGGCCCTAAACGCGCCCCTTTTTCACCACCAGAAATACCTATCCCTAAGAATTGAATACCTTGCGCTTGCAAATGCTGAGCGCGAATATCCGTATCGGTGAAATGAGAATTACCCGCATCAATGATCAGATCACCCGTTTGCAAATGAGGTATTAATTCGTTAATCACTAAATCAACAGGCGCTCCCGCGGGTACCAGCAACATAATGACGCGTGGTTTTTGCAGTAATTTTAAAAATGATTCGACACTCGTTGCGCCATAAACAGGCTGTTTTTTAGATTCTTTTTGCAAACTTTCAACTTTATTTTTATCCTGATCATAACCCGCAACAGTGAACCCATGGTCTGCCATGTTTAACAATAAGTTTCGCCCCATGACGCCTAAGCCGACCATGCCGATGACACATTGATTTTCTCTAAGTTGGTTTGCCATCACCCTCTCCATTTTATTTTTCGTTGTTTACGTTATCCAATACAGGCATCGCTGCAAAAACAGTATTCACAATGGTTTGTGCCTCATTTAAAATACGTTGCAGATGATTGACATCACGAAAACTTTCTGCATAAATTTCATAAATCGCTTCTGTCCCTGATGGACGGACAGCAAACCAACCGCCGTTGCTGATTACTTTTAATCCCCCAATCGGCGCATGATCGCCAGGCGCAAAAGTCAGCATTGTTTCAATTTTTTCGCCAGCTAACTCCGTCGTTTTTACTTGCTGTGAAGAAAATTTCAATAGCACTTCTTTTTGTTGATAAGTGGCGTTAGCATTGTCATGTGCAAAAAAAGTTTTACCTAATTCATTTTCCAGCTGATGATA
>DATAXC010000332.1:0-2423 GCA_036266895.1 Gammaproteobacteria bacterium | reverse complement strand
CACCAATGACAATTAATTTTTTATCTGGCAATTGTTGAAAACTTTCCACAATTAAATCAATGCGCTTATAAGGCACCAAGCGTGAAGCGGTTAGATAAAAGTCTTCTTTGTTGCCTTGCGGTATAAAATGACTAATATCTACTGGCGGATAAATGACCGTTGCGGGTCGACGATAAGTTTTTTCAATACGGCGTGCAATATAATGTGAATTGGCAATAAAGTAATCAACACCATTGGCGCTGCGCAAATCCCATTGACGTAATTTGTGTAAAAAATAACGGGCAAGATAACCATACCATTGTTTATCTAAACCAGATTCTCGTAAATATTGATGTTGTAAATCCCAGGCATAGCGCATTGGTGAATGCACGTAACTGATATGTACTTGATCAGGGCCGGTGATCACCCCTTTGGCAACGGCATGCGAACTGGAAATGATTAAATCATAAGCAGATAAATCTAATTGTTCAATCGCTAACGGCATCAATGGCAAATAATGCCGATATTTTTGTTTGGCAAAAGGTAAGTTTTGAATAAAAGTCGTGCGAATTTTTTTGTTTAAAAGAAAATCACGCTTATCAGCGTCAACAAAATCAATCACCGCAAACAAATCTGCTTCCGGGAAACAGTGGAGGATTTCGCCTAAAAATTTTTCTGCGCCGCCTAGGGTGACCAGCCAGTCGCATACAATTGCACACTTCATAAATGATCCTCAATAATCCTTGCAAGTGATGTTATTGAATAAATGGGAAAGTGTATTTGAGATGACCGGCCCCCTCCCCCGCAAGGGGGGAGGGGGCAGGCCTACTTAAAATTCAGTTTTCATTTTTTCAACGGTTCTCCATTTATGTGAGAAGACACAAATTCAATTGCGAGGACTCTAGAATAGTATAAAATTCTTTTAATACCTAATACCACTAACACCAACTAATACCAACGTTACCTATCGGAAGTCTACCATGCTACCCAAAGGATTACTTAAAGAATATTCCCGCGCTATTTTGTTATTAGTCAGCTTAATGGACATGTTCACCATTTTTGCTGCCGGCTGGCTGGCTTACATCGCACGATTTGGTGAACTCGTCATGCCGTCTTTATATGTCGCGGTTTTATTTATCGCCGTGCTGATGACGCCCGCGATATTTTCACTGATGCGAATTTATACCTCGGTGCGCGGTGAAAGTTTTTTTAAACACATCTTAAAATTACTGCAAGTGGTTTGTTTATTAGGAATCATCTTGGCGGGTTTATCGTTTTTTACCAAATCTGGAGATCATTTTTCACGTGTTTGGTTTTTGCTCTGGATCGGGCTGTCGGCATTTTGTTTAATTTTATTACGATGTAGCGTGCTGGTGGGTTTGCGATTTATGCGTTCGCATGGTTGGAACGAGCGTCGTGTTGTCATTTTTGGTGCTGGCGAGTTAGGGGTTAAATTGGCTTCAACCGTGCAGCAAGCGATGTGGACTGGATTTCGTATTGTTGCCTTTATTGATGATCAAGCTGAGCATAAGCCCGCCAAATTGCAACATATTCCTGTTGTCCAGACACCAGAAGACTTAAATGATTATCTGACGGAAGAAGCAATCGATGAAATCTGGTTAGCATTGCCATTGCGTGCTGAAACGCGAGTTAAAGAGATTTTATATAGCTTGCGGCATCAAACCATTACCACGCGATTTGTGTTAGATATTTTTGGTCTAGATTTGTTAAATCATTCAGTGATGGATTTGGCTGGTTTTCCGGTTTTAAACATCCGCTCAACACCGATGGTTGGGATTAATCGGTTAGTGAAAGCGATTGAAGACCGCATTTTTGCTGCAATGATTTTATTGGCGATTAGTCCGTTATTTATTTTATTGGCGATTGGTGTGAAACTCAGCTCCAAAGGCCCAGTATTCTTCAAACAATATCGTCACGGTTGGGATGGCCGCATTATCAAAGTTTATAAATTTCGGACGATGATAACACATGAAGAACGAGATCAATGGGTGACGCAAGCCACGATAGACGATAAGCGGATTACCCGATTAGGCCGGTTTTTAAGACGGGCTAGTTTAGATGAGCTGCCACAATTTATTAATGTTTTGCAAGGGCGCATGTCAATTGTTGGGCCGCGCCCCCATGCAGTGGCGCACAATGAATTTTATAAAAATACCATTCATACTTATATGCAGCGCCATCGCGTGAAACCAGGTATTACCGGCTGGGCACAAGTGAATGGCTGGCGCGGTGAAACTGATACGCTGAATAAAATGGAAAAACGTGTGGAATATGATTTGTATTATATTAATAATTGGTCGCTTAGTTTTGATTTGAAAATTATTTTTTTGACAATATTTAAAGGATTTATTGGGCGGAATGCGTATTAGTTGTGTTTGTTATTTCTAGTGTTATCATCCCGGAAGGCTTTGTTGCATGAAAAA
>DATAXC010000324.1:0-1725 GCA_036266895.1 Gammaproteobacteria bacterium | reverse complement strand
GTTTTCAAATCGATGTAGTGATTTAATGAAGTAATATCATAAATAGTAAGCCCATCTTGGTATTCTTGCTGGTGCGCATCAAGATATTTTTTTGCCAGCACACGATGCATAGGTTGTACTGACGCTATTAATGATGTTTCAGGGCCGCGAGGAAGCTGTAACTGTTCAGCAAGTTTTTCCTGAAAATCAGCTAATAAAGAGATGCCATTGTTACTTGTATAAAGCAAATTGCAGTGATATAACGCATAATATTTGTCAGCATTATCTATTTCAGAAGAAATATCTAATGGAATAGGAATGTTATCTACATTATCGTATAGATAAGCTTTTGGTTTGTTTAATAGAAAAGGATTTTCATTGGTTAGGCAATAAAAGTCTTTGCTGTCAATATATAAGCCCGCACCTATTTCCTCAATTTCACCTAATAAATTGAGTTGACGGTAAAATAAGGTAACCAACGCGGTAAAATACGGGTGAAGGCGATATTTTCTTTCTTTAATAAAAATAGCTATATCAATATCTGAAAAAGGGGCAAGATTTTCTCGGGCCAATGAACCAATATTAACTATAGTATAGTCACAAGGCGCTTCTCCAAGAAAGAGACGGCTTTCTTCAATGAGCGTAACCAGTAAATGAGAAATATGTTGATTAAATGTAGTTTGAGCGACGACTGGATCAATAGATAAATTGATTTTTAAATTGTTTCGTAATGTCGCCAGCAATTGTGCATGTGTTCGCCAATTTTTTTTGATTACAGAAACAGCGGTGTGTGTTTCTCCGGCAGCGCGTTTATCTAATTCGGCTATTTTTTTTAAAATGTGTTTATAATAGGCCGCAGTTTGTTGAGTGGAAGTTGCTAAATCTGCTGCGTTATCGGTAGCGTGCAACAGAAAATCTTGATACATGTTGCTCGCGATAGCGTAAAAGCCATAATTGCTTAATTGATTAATAAAAGGAATGGTATGCTTGATTAAAGCAAGATATTCTTCTAAAGATCCTGCATTGTTAATAGTAGCTAGTTCTCCGCCTACCCAATTTTTATATTTTTTAGCTATACTTTTTAATAAGGTGTAGCATTGGGTAACCTTGGGGTGTGGATGTGATATAGGCGACGCAAAAGCAAATAATGGCTGTAATTGCATTAAGACAGATTGAAATAATGCGCCTGAAAAAGAGGGTAAAGAATGGATATTAGTTAATTGTGTGCTCCAAAACGAAGCGGTAACGTCTTGAAAAATATCTTTTTCAAGCACATCTATGCCCTGTTTTATTGACTCGACTACCCCTGATAGAGTAGAATTATTCTCCATTGTCTCTGTTAAAGGGGTTAGATATTTTAAGGCAAGCCAATAAACGCGGAGCGCATAAAAATAATTGCTTTGATCATGATAGATGCGGCCAACTCTGTAAATAAATTCAATTTTTTTATGAAGAGCGGGAGTGTTATCAGTCCATCTAGCTGCCATGTTGTACATGAGGTCGCTAGCCATATCTGGCTTATTATTGTGAACATAGTGAGAAATGAGTTCAAATACATAGAGGAGTAGATTTTCTATGTTTTCCACGTCTTCCGCGGTTGCATGTTGCAACAAATTTAGCGCCACGTTTATACGATTTTCAGCTTTCTGCCATTTTTGTTTGCGAACATAAACGGGTAGCTGTGTAAGAATATCGGCAAGGTCTGACATAATCGATTTCCATATCGTGTAAGTAGTGTGGATGATG
>DATAXC010000232.1:0-5010 GCA_036266895.1 Gammaproteobacteria bacterium | reverse complement strand
AAAACCGGTACAAACGCTTGCGAAAAAGACCCTTCAGCAAACAAACGCCGCATAAAATTTGGGATTTTAAACGCCACCGAGAATGCATCAAAAGCCGCCCCCGCCCCAAATAGGCTAGCCGTCACCATGTCCCGAATAAAGCCAAAAATCCGAGAAATCATCGTCATGCTGATCACGACTGAGGTCGATTTAACCAGTGCTTTGCTCATATCATCATTACCAACATCATCAGGAATTGAAGAGATTATAAAGTATTTACTGCTGCACAACAGCATGTCATTAAAATAATTAATGTCATACCAAATTAAGATCAATAAGAGCGGTAAGGAAAAGCCCCTCTCCCGCCCTGTCGGGCACTCCCGCAACAAGTGCGGGACGGCGCCTTCCCACAAGTGGGGGAGGGGATACTTGACCATTATTTTCGTATATTTATAGATGCGATTCCATAATCCATCTTATTTCCCCTCCCCCACTTGTGGGAAGGCGCCGTCCCGCACTTGTTGCGGGAGTGCCCGACAGGGCGGGAGAGGGGCTTTTCCTTACCGTTCTTAAGCTAGGCATATACTCACAGAGTCCGCACGCCTACGATTCACGAACGAGGAAAGCACCATTGATCACTATTCCATTTATTGACAATATAGCCAAAAGCCGGCATGATAGCGCGCTCAAAACCTTTAAATTACTTTGGAGATCTTCCCCTTGGCTAATACAAAGCAAGCGAAAAAACGCGTTCGCCAAGCCGAAAAACATCGGCAACATAATGCTAGCAGACGCTCTATGCTGCGCACCTACGTAAAAAAAGTAATCACTGCCATTGCGAGTGGTAACCAACAAGCTGCTTTAACTGAAATGCAAGCTGCTACTTCAGTGATTGATCGCATGGCCAATAAAGGCATCATCCATAAAAATAAAGCCGCACGTCATAAAAGTCGATTGACTGCACATATTAAGAAAATGGGCGAAACAACTGGAACGGTTGCTGGTAATTAGTATCGTCAGCATTTTCTAAGTTTAGCAGACTCAAGATAAAGTCCTCTTCTGCTGCTTCGGACTGATTTATTGACTCTTGATCTACTAATTCTTGATTTATTGGTTGCTGGTTTATTGGCTCTTGATTAATTAGTTCGCTTGTAACGACACTAGTTATTGCAACAGTTGAGTCATCGTTTTTGTTTTGCAAAACCAAGCAGTGCTCGTAAAGTTTCTTTATTACCAGCGGCAGCAATTCGTTAAAAAGATAATACTCTAAGCGTTTTCTACATAAATCAGCGTTATATATTAGCTCCTTCCGCATTATCCCCATATTCTTTTTAATTTCGTCTACTGCAAGTTTACCTAAGCAAGTTTCAAAAGAGCTACAAAGTTTATCAAACATCCTTGCCTCACCTTTTCTTAAGTCAATACTTATATTTTTTAAGGCGACCAAAATATTTGCCTCTATTGGAAAGTCAGTGAATTTATTTACAAGTTTTTCTAAAATATCAGACCAATAAGTATATTGTATGTACACTCTTTTCTCATCGCGAGACATGTCTTTTGTTTCTTCATTGGCACATTCTTTTACCTGGCCTGCAGTTTCAGGATCTAATTTTTCTATATATAAGAAAAGAAAATTAACTAACGTCACTCTATTTCTGCTAAAGTCTTTATAGCTATTTGATACTGGTGGTTTACCGGAAACAGGATTCTTCAAAAAATTTTCTATTTTATCCGGGAAACGAGCAGCTTGCAGCTGTGCGTTAAACTCATCAAGAAATGCCATCAAATCAAAGGCGTTATATTCTGCTTGCTCCGATAAACCCCTTAATCGATCAAAAACATAAGCTGTCGACATCGAGCGAGTGGTAGAAAAAGACAATTCCTGCCTTTTTTGGTATACATCATAAATAAAAGATAAACATACTGGCAATATTTCATGGTAAAAATAAAAATTTCTCCACTCAGGTGCTAGCGATTTTTTTAATTTTAAGTCATTAATTTTCGCCAAGTGCCTAGTAATCTTTTCCACTTGTTGCTGATACTGAGAATCAGGTATTTTTTTAAAATAATCTTCAAATAACTTAATAAGCTCTGCATATTTACATGGATTTTTTCTTACTTTATTTATCGTTACTTCAATAAAATTGAAAAGATTTTTTTCTTCATCCACGGAATGGTCTAATTTATTTATTATTTTACTCAAAACAAATGGCACTAATTCTTTTTTTGCAAATTTATCTTTTTGATCCGTATGGCAAGCTGGCCCGTGACTCTTAAGTGTATCATTAATTTTTTTTTTCATTTCGCTCGCATCACCGGGGCTCAATGCTTGTAAATGCAACATATAAAAATCACATAGCGAGATACTTTTCCCCTTGTCATTCAAATAACAACAGGGGGGCTTACTGTAAATAAAATAAGAATCTCCTATCTGGTCAGGCATGCGATTAACTAGACTAGCTTGAACAAAGTTACCAAGCGCTGGCAAAAAATCATTTTCTCTAGCTGATGTTGATGCTTCAATATTGCAATCATCAATCTCATCAGATTGCACGAATTGTTCTAATTGCTCAAATTGTTCTAATTGCTCATTTTCTTCCAAAAAAACATCTAATTTTCTTTTTTTATTTTGTTGCGCTTCTTGAAAAGAGCTCAAACAATGATTGTACCAATCAACTACTTTAGGTAACAATTCATCTGAACAAATGCAGATATTTCCATCAGTAATAGTGGATATAGATATAGGATTACAACAGTCAACATCGCCCATTTCTAGGTAATTTTGCAATTGTTTCGTGTACTCGGCGGCATCGTCTGCAGGAAGTTCGTATTGTTCAAAGCTATCATAAAACAGCGCTGGATTTGTTTCATATGCAAATAATTCTCGAGAACCAAGCCTGATTTCTTTTTCTATATGTATTGTGCGTACACCTTCGGGTGTAGCAATTACGCCTATTTTTAATGTGACTTTCATGATTTATCCCCGCGCTAATCTGCTGCTATGCTAGTAGACATCTCCGGCAACCTCAGATGGCTAATGATTATTTTTATCGCATTATTACACAAATAAAAACGGACTATCTTAAGAGAGGCTTAAGGGCAACAAGTAATATCAAACCCTCTCCCGCCATTGTTGGGCTTCGCAAGCTCAGCCCAACCTACGCGGGCACCCTCCCCCGTAAACGGCGTTGTTGAATAAATACGCCTAGAGAGCTTTTGCCTCTCCCCTTGTGGGAGAGGCAAAAGCTTTAGTACTTATTTCTTTGCCTAGTAGTCGTCGTTGTAGTCGTTGTAGTCGCAACAGGATTAAACTGCAGCTGGTGCTGCTGTGGTGGTGATGAGTCTTGCGCTAGTTCAACTGCGGATAACAATTGTTCAGGTTCTATTTTTTGGCGCTTATTATCAGGATGCCACATTGTAAAGTGACCCACTTTTTTGTTATCCCAATGAGATTCTACAAATTCAGTCATGGGATAAGAGAACGGCTGTTGTTCTGTTACCTCATTCATTGTCATAGACTCAATAAGAGGCAGGGAGAAGGAAAACTGCATGGGTCTCGGCAGCGCCGCTGCTGCTTGCTGATCTACCATAGCTAATTCTTCAAAAATTTGAGCCGTCGAAGAAGGAAAAGTTAAAGGTACTATGGGTGATGGTACGGGTGGCAAGCAGGATTGTCTATCAATGACTGGAAGTGGCACATTCACAATTGACATCTTCGCATAATCAGATTGAAGAAATCGTGCAATTGCAGCCATTATCTCTTCGATAACGCTAACCGGCATCTTCACACAGCATTGCTGTGGATCATCACTAACCAAGAGATCACTATTCCAAAAAATACGCTGATATTCTTTTACTACTTCCCAAAGTGCTTCATAATCTGCAAATATTTCGTTTTTATCAAAAAAAGGACTTTGCCAATATGAATAATAAAAATAGGGCGTAAGCAGCATAGAGTGTTTGGTTGCTGATGACATAATAATACAACCGCGCGTTGCAGTATTCACATCTGGAATAATATTGTTAAAAAACATACTGTATTTTTTCACAAGATAATCTAATATTTTACCTTGCCCTTCATACGGTGTTCTGGCAATTTGTACCATGGGATAATAAGATGAATGAGGTGGCAATGTGACAGTTGTCACAGTTGACAATTCTTCTGCTGTAGCGACATTTTTTATTATCTCATCAGCCAGCGTCACACTACCTCTCAAAACAAGTGATTGTTTTCTGCAATCACTCAATCCGCCATGAAAATTTTGTATTAACTCTGTTGCACGTCTACTTAAATTATTTACTGATAGCAATGTAGTATCAGAAAATGCACTCTCAAAATTATTTATAATTTCTTTTACTGATTCATCCGACAAATTATCAAGAAAAAGATGCTTGAGTGGATTTCTTGGTGTTTCTTTAAATGCCTTGATTATATTTTTTATACTATCAAGATTCATGTCAAACAATTCTAGTTTAGTAAAGACACTATCGTTAAATAAAAAAGCCATAATATTGCTTGCGGAACGTGGAGTTAACTTTCCCAATGCAAGACCACTCATTTTACATTGCCTGAAACAACTACCAATTATTTTTACGACTTTTTCAGACACTCTCACCAATCGCAATTCAACAATAGCGCTATCTGGCTTTGTTAAAATTGGCTGAAATTTAATTGCAGCAGGCACAGTCACCTCATACAAAGCAAGTTTTTTACACGTTGTGTTTGATGTTAAAATTCTAGAAAAATTCTCTGCTGTTTCCGCAGAAGGACGTATTAGCCTAAGCTCAGTAATATTATTATTGCCATTGAAATTTTCCTCAATTTTCTTCCAAACTGATAACTCGAATTCATGGTATGCATAATCAAAAACACTAAATATCCCATCTGGATTATTAAATCCTTTTATTTTTCCTAGAAAATCCTTATTTAAACAGGGCATAAATCACCTCATGATTTTATTAAAATCCAATTTTTATAAGGTTTATACCTATCACACTTGAAAATGCGAATTTTGCATTTTCAAGTGTTCA
>DATAXC010000222.1:0-3490 GCA_036266895.1 Gammaproteobacteria bacterium | reverse complement strand
CAAAACAATAAAAATGTGTTGCCAATAAAATTGCAGGCAGATGCGCATATTTATATTCTGACGCCGTGGTTAGAGCAGGGCGCAGGCATTGCTGCTGAAATTGCACGTTTACAAGAAGCGGGGCAATTACCTCGCCAGATACAAGTTACTTTTGCTAAAATGTCAGAAACAGATTTAGCAACGGAGAAAAGCAAGATAGACAAAGCAAACATTGTTATTGTCGGGAATATGACAAATCGATCGCTGCCAATCACCATGCAGGCAAAGTCTGGTTTTAGAAATTTATTTTCTCGCTACCATGAACGAAGCAGTTTAGTTTTTCCAGAAATACCCTATGGAGATAATATAACGATAGATAGCCGTGACGATCAATTGTCCATGCAGAATAAAAGTAATTTAAGCGATGGAAAATTTGCTTATCAAGCTTTGCAATATGCAAAAGCACAAGGTAAAAAAACGGTTTTTCTCAGTTTATTAGCGCCTTATGATTTGCCTAGTTATCGTGATGTAGCTGATGTTATGTTGGCTGGATACGATATGTATGGTTATTTAGTCAATGAACATGGCCAAGGATACTATCGTGGACCCAGTATGCCGGCATTAACGCGTATTATTTTTGGTGTTAGCACGGCGAAAGCAAAGCTACCTATTCATGTGCCAAATCCTGCTTATCCAGGAGAAATTGTTTATTGGCGTGGAGAGAATAGTCAGGGATAAGAATTTCTATCCGTGCATGTCATTCATTTCGAGGACAATATGCTACTCCGATGTCATCCCGCAAAATGCTCGCCAGAGGAAATTGAGCGGAGTCATGTACTAGCGCGAGCATTTGTGCGGGATCCGGAAGATGGTTTTATGATTGCAATTTTTAGGCCATTTACCGGATCCCGCACAAATACCCGTGACACTACATCACTTCGCTCAAGTTTCTTGAACGGGTATTTTGCGGGATGACATTGGAGTAGCATATTGTCCTCGAAATGAATGAACACTTGAAAATGCAAAATTCGCATTTTCAAGTGTAATGGGTATATTTAGCCTACGGAAATAAAATGCCTATACATATACGATTACGATTAACAGTTTTAAAATTATTGATTTTGTTAGGACTGCTTACCGCGTTTAACAATACTGCTATTGCCGAAACAACAGCATCTGCAAATTCAACATCGTCACCCACCATCCTCATTTTAAAAAAATACCCTACTACCGTAAACGGTAAAGCCACCCAATTATTTAAAATTGTGCAGCCAGATGGCACTTGGGGATACCATGGCGTAAAAGGTCAATATTTTGATGTCATCGTAAAAAATCAAACGGGTCAGCCAACAGCGATTCATTGGCACGGATTAATCTTACCTAATGATCAAGATGGCGCGTTACGCGATACCGTGTTGGTGTTGCCGCAATCGACGGTGAAAGTGCAATTTGATGCAGATCATCCCGGCAATTGGATGTTGCATTGTCATATGCTTTATCATCAAGAAAGCGGTATGATGACGCTGCTTACTTATGATGGCGTTAAGGTGCCAGATTTGCAGTAATTGTTCATGGCCTGATGTTGATGAGACCCTCTCCCGCCCTGTCGGGCACCCTCCCCCGTAAACGGGGGAGGGGATAATAGATGGGTCAAGCTTTTTCCATAAACTGAAAAACAATGAAGACAGTGGTCAAGTTTCTCCCCTCCCCCACTTGAGGGAGAGGGTGTTTTTTGTCAGGTCGTGAGCAGTACCCTACAACATTCTCTCCAACACCCCCCAAACATGCTCTAACATCACCACCTGCGCCTGCGCAGTCGGATGAATGCCATCGCTACTCATTAACCCAGCTTTGTCATCCACATTTTTCAAGAACAACGGCACCACACTAATTTGATTTTCCTTCGCTAAATCAATAAAAATTTGCTGAAATTGCTCGCCATACAGCGCGCCATAATTAGGCGGTAACCGTACACCAATCAACAATACTTTGCTATGCGCTTGTTTGGCCAGTGTAATCATTTGTTGTAAATTTGCTTTGATAGTAGCAATTTGTAAACCGCGTAACCCATCATTGCCGCCGAGTTCAATAATCGTGATCGTTGGCTGATGTTGCCGTAGCGCATCCGGTAATTGCGCTAAACCATTACTGGTGGTATTGCCAGAAATGCTAATATTGACGACTTGATAATTAAATTGCTCTTTTTGTAATCGTTGTTGCAATAATGCTACCCAATTATCGGCAATATTCATGCCATAGCCGGCGCTCAGACTATCGCCGACAATTAAGATTGTATTTTTTGCGAATATCGGTAAAGTAAAAAATAGCGTAATTAACAATAATAGGATTTTTTTCATGAGTGATCAGCCTAGTTCATTTTTGCGTGCAGAGCATGTAAAAAAACAAGTAACCAGTAATGAGAATACGATTACCATTTTACAAGATATTAATTTAACCATCAATCTCGGTGATACGCTAGCGATTTTAGGTGCATCGGGTTCGGGAAAAACAACTTTACTGACTTTATTAGCAGGATTAGATCTCCCTACCGCGGGTGATATTTATTTGCAACAGCATCATCTTAATCAATTAAATGAAGATCAGCGTGCCGCATTGCGTTTACGTCAAATCGGGTTTATTTTTCAATCGTTTTTATTGTTGCCGACCTTGACCGCTTTAGAAAACACTATGTTACCCTTAGAAATTGCGGGTATGTCTTATCAACAAGCCAAAGAGCAGGCAATTTATTGGCTGGAAAAAGTGAAATTACAGCATCGATTACACCATTATCCGACTAAACTATCTGGCGGCGAACAGCAACGTGTTGCTATTGCTCGAGCATTCGTTAGTATGCCAGCGGTTATTTTTGCCGATGAAATGACGGGTAATTTAGATACACATACCGGTGAATTCATCATGGATTTATTGTTTTCGCTTAACCAGCAGCAAAAAACTACCTTAGTTATCGTAACCCATGATAGCGAAATGGCTACGCGTTGCCAACGTCGTATGTTATTGCAAGAAGGAACGTTGCAACCATGTTAAAAATATTAAAGACGCTGCAACTTGCCACTAGATTATTATGGCGCGAATGGTGGTCAGGCAGTTGGTTGATTTTATGTTTCGCGCTGGTTATTACCATTACCGCTATTTCAGCGGTCAATTTTTATATTGATAGATTAGAACAGGGTTTTGACCAACAGAGTGCAGCAATGTTGGGTGGTGATTTGGTAATTACCAGTGCTACGCCTATTCCTAGCGCATGGCAGCAGCAAGCGCAACAGTTACAGTTACAATTCGCTGAAGTATGGTCTTATCCGACAATGGTTCATGCCAATGATCAATTGATTTTGGTCAACTTACAAGCGGTTTCTGCTGCATTTCCATTGATTCAAGCAACTCCCACTCCCCAGACTAAAAAATTGGCTATCTCAGCACATACAGTTAACGTAGAGCCGCGCTTGTTAGCATTGTTAGCGATTAATATAGGTGATGAAATTACCATTGGTTC
>DATAXC010000137.1:0-6281 GCA_036266895.1 Gammaproteobacteria bacterium | reverse complement strand
AACCCACAGCAGCAGAGCTGAAAACGGTGCTTGCTGCTATTCAAACACGACATCAAGACAGCGGCATTGAACTCATTGAAGTCGCTAGCGGCTACCGCCTACAAGTGAAAGCCGAATTAAGCCCATGGTTGAGCAAATTATGGGAAGGACGTACCCCGCGCTATTCCCGCGCTTTTTTAGAAACATTAGCAATTATTGCTTATAAACAGCCGATTACGCGCGCCGAAATTGAAGAAATTCGCGGCGTTACCGTCAACAGCCATATTATAAAAACGTTATTAGATCGAGAATGGATACGCGTGATTGGCCATCGTGATTTACCAGGGAAACCGGCTATTTTAGGCACCACCAAATCATTTTTAGATTATTTCAATTTAAAATCTTTAATGGAATTACCGTCGTTAGCGGAATTTAAAAACTTTGAAGCGCAGGAGGCGCAATTAGAGGCACAATTACAAATACCACTTGCATTGGAACACCATGAAGAAACCAGCCCAGAAGAAAACAACATCATCGCGGAAAACGCAGTTATCTCAGAAGAAGAAACCGTCACCGAAACCCAATAACGCAAGCGCGACTGAAAAAATTCAAAAAGTCTTAGCGAATGCCGGATTGGGGTCACGTCGGCAAATCGAAACTTGGTTGCAAATCGGACGCATCACATTAAACGGTCAGACTGCTAAATTGGGTGATCGTATGTCTGTTACTGATCAAGTCTGTGTCGATGGCCGCGAAATTAATCTGGTTAAAAGCCAACATCAACAGACGCGCGTGTTGCTTTATCATAAACCAGAAGGTGAAATGTGTACGCGCCAAGATCCAGAAGGACGACCAACTATTTTCGATCATTTGCCGTCAATACGAAACAGCCGCTGGATTTGTGTGGGGCGCTTAGACTTGAATACTTCTGGTTTATTATTGATTACGAATAATGGCCAACTCGCCAACCAACTGATGCACCCGAGTTCGCAAATTGAACGTGAATATGCAGTGCGTATTCGCGGTGAAGCTTCTCCTGAAAAACTTGCTAAATTACAAAAAGGCGTTCGGCTAGAAGATGGCATGGCACGCTTTGAAACTGTTATTGACGTTGGCGGTAAAGGTACTAATCACTGGTATCAAGTGACGGTGAAAGAAGGCCGTAATCGTTTAGTGCGGCGCTTATGGGAAGCATTAGATTTTACTGTGAGTCGTTTAATGCGCATTCGTTTTGGCTCGGTTTATTTGCCGGCTGGTCTACGGCGCGCGCATTATTATGAGCTGACGGAAGAGGAAATAAAGATTTTGTCGGGGTTGTAGTTTATAACCCTCTCCCCCCGACCCCTCCCCCACAAGTGGGGAAACCCTCTCCCCTAACCCCCGCAACAAGTGCGGGGCGGCGCCTTCCCGCAAGCGGGAGAGGGGGAGTAGGTTTGCTGATATCTTATTGAGAGAAACTTGGCCACTGTCTGTGTGTTTCTCAGCCTACGGAAAAAACTTGGCCCATCTTATTTCCCCTCCCCCACTTGTGGGGGAGGGTGCCCGACAGGGCGGGAGAGGGTAAGCTTTTAATAATAATATTCCCCATTATTTCTCCTATAATAAATAAATAGAACACTTAATTTTCATTAGCTTAAATTTAACCTAATGATTATTAATGATTTTTATTTAAGGGGAAAACCATGCAATCTCATCGCCCTACTGACCAAACAGTCGAACAAATCTTGCAAGACCTAAGGGATATTATCAAAGATAATGCATATACAAACCCCATTGAGGAAACAATAGAAACTTTCAATCAACAATTTGACCGCATTTCCCAACAATCTACAGAGTTCATTGATAGAAAAAAAACTGGCTTAGAACGAATCGCTACTAACCACACAGCACAACTCAACGCAAAAATGATTGCGCAATTAGATGAAAAAGAAAAAAACATCTCTGCGCAATTAGCCAAACTAGAAGAAAATTTAAGTAATCCCAATCAGATAACCGTTGATACAAAAAAAGTCGGAGTAACTATTTTACGGCTAGCTAAGATACAGGAAATATATCGAAAAAAATTCAATGCACAATTAAAAAAATTCAAGGTTGTTCATCACCAAAAAAATCTTAACACCTTAACACCTGAACAAAAATCAGCATTAAAAGAAATCACCGATGATTATCAAACTGCAGTCAGAGAAGCGATCAATCAATATCAATTTGGTGATAAACTACAACAAGATATAGCCGAATTAGAAAGATCTATTGCAGCGTATGAAAATTCACTTAAGAATCCTACAAGTCAAATCACTGCACAGCAGGAATCCATAGAGAGTGACATCAATACTCTGACAGATAATTTAAACGTTATGAAAACAACCGAATCTGCAAAAGCAGCTTATAAAAATCTCTCTGATGATTACAAAGAGCGGATTGAATTACACTATACAACAACATTGCAGCCAATATTTCCTTCAAAGAAAAAAGAATTAGAAGAAAATAAACAAGCACTTTTATCGGCTATCTATAATCAAGCTGTTGGTGAAAACAAAGTAATTACTATCACCATGGATGATAAAGAACGGTTAAACCGTGATATTACAGAAAAACAAAGTGAAGTTTTAGAAAAAAGAACCTTAGCAGAACGCCAAGTTTGGCTGGCAGAAACCAAACAACAACTCGAGGAAAAAAAGAAAACATTAGAAAAATCAATTGTGACTAGCAACATAATGGCCAATGATGAAGCATTCATGTCATATATTGACTTAAACAACTTAATTACCTTATCACGTTCCAAGCATGATAAAACATTCACCGCGGTTGACGTACAAAACTTAGTAACCTCGTCTAGCACAGCCGATAAAAATACCGAGACATCTACCACTACTTTTGTGTCTATCACTGAATTAGGACCTGACAATAAAAAAGATAAAGGAAAAGATATTCAAAATAGTAATAATACAATTGATGCTGCTATGCGGGAAGAACACTATTCCATTGAAAAAATTGATGCTCGTTTACAAGAACAATGCCGAGCTGAATACGAAATTTTTGATGATGAAAATAAAGATAACTTTATAGAAACTTATAAAAATTATTTGACTTTAACTGCTATTTTAGATGGTTGCCAGGCCTATCAAAAAAAATTAGATGAAAAATATGCTAGTGAAGAAAAAACAGATGCATATAATACACTTAAAACAAACAGTCAAAACCTAGAAATGGGAAATCAACTTGCGCCGCCAAAAGTAGTCGGCCCTGAACACAAGTTAAGGTTAAAAAATGATATTCAAGCGATCATTATTAATGGTGCAGCTAATAAAGAATCCGCTAATACATTATTAACCGCTGTTGAAAGCAAGATTAGACAACCCGCTTCACAAGCAATCATTGGCGCTGTCATTACACCGACAAACCGTGTTGCTTTAGCCTTCGCCACTTTTGGTGTGACTGAATTATTGCGCTTTTTAGGTGTATGGAAGTCTAGTACTAAAAAGATTTATAATAAAACCAAAGAAACGATTAAAAAAATAGAAAAAAGTTCTGCACCTGGCGTAACATTGGAAATGGTAAATCCTGTTAGTGATAGTCGTGGAGTGGATGAGAAAGGTGAAAGAGGTTATTTTAAACAGTCCATAAACCCAAATAAATCTGTAAAAGAACACAGACCCTCTCCCCCCCTGCCGGGCACCCTCCCCCGTAAGGGATAATAGATAGGTCAAAGTTTTTTCTTTCGATAATACAATGAATTCGGATTTTATCCCCTCCCCCACTTGTGGGGGCGTTGTTGAATAAATGGGAAAAATGAAGAGTATTGCCTCTCCCCTTGTGGGAGAGGCCGACGCGCGAAGCGCGGCGGGTGAGGGGTGGTTTTATGAAAAGCATGTATTAATAGGATATAAATTGTATGTTTTTTGTAAATTAGAACAGATTTTAATATAGATTTTAATATTATATTATTGGAAATACACCCCTCACCCGCAGCAGAGTTTACCCCTCACCCGCTGCTGCGCAGCGGCCTCTCCCACAAGGGGAGAGGCAAAAGCTCCAGCGTATTGATTTATTCAACAACGCCACTTGTTGCGGGAGTGCCCGAAGGGCGGGAGAGGGTCATTACTTCGTTCATCCAACACCCCCTACTTCCCCCCGCCCTCCCCTCTCCCCTTCTTCCTATCCAGCTCCCGAAAATACGCCAATCGTTCAGCAATTTTTGCTTCTAACCCGCGCGCAACTGGTTGGTAATAAACACGTCCCACTAATTCTTCCGGAAAATAATGCTCGCCTGCTGCATAAGCTTCAGGTTCATCATGCGCATAACGATAAGCTTTACCGTAACCTAACTCTTTCATTAATTGGGTTGGCGCATTACGCAAATGCAACGGCACTTCTAATGAACCATGCGCTTGTGCATCTTGCATCGCTTTGCCAAAAGCCACATACACTGCATTGCTTTTAGTCGTACAAGCCATATAGACCACCGCTTGCGCAATCGCCAATTCTCCCTCTGGTGAGCCTAAACGCTCATACACCGCACAAGCATTTACTGCTAATTGCAATGCTTGCAAATCTGCATTGCCAATATCTTCATTCGACATGCGAATCACTCGCCGCGCCAGATAGAGTGGATCGCAACCACCATCTAACATACGGCATAACCAATACAATGCTGCATCGGGTGATGAACCGCGTACCGCTTTATGTAACGCAGAAATTTGATCATAAAAAGCTTCGCCTTGTTTATCAAAGCGCCGTAAATTCACTTGCAATACTTCGGTTAATAATGCTGTAGTGACAACTAAGCCTTGGCCTTGGTCTTGTTCTTGCGATGGCGCCAGATCGCCTAAAATTTCTAATAAATTTAACACTTGTCGTGCATCACCATCCGCGGCTTGCACGAGAATTTTTTGCATTTCCAATGGGAAAGTTAAATTTAATTGTCCTAAACCACGCTCTTTATCTGCTAACGCACGTTGCAATACTTGCAATAATTCTTCTTCGGTTAATCGTTTCAATACGTAAACACGTGCCCGTGATAATAATGCGCTATTTAATTCAAACGAAGGATTTTCTGTGGTTGCACCAATTAATACTAACGTGCCATCTTCTACAAACGGTAAAAATACATCTTGCTGCGCTTTATTAAAACGATGTACTTCATCAATAAACAAAATCGTTGCTTGTTGCTGCGTGACTTGCACATCTTTTGCTTCTTCTACCACTTTACGAATATCTCTCACACCGGCAGAAATAGCTGATAATCGCTCAAAACGGGCGTGCGTCGTTTGCGCCATTAAGCGTGCCAACGTTGTTTTACCCGTACCAGGTGGTCCCCATAAAATCATCGAATGCAAAATGCCTTGCTCTATCGCACGACGCAGTGGTTTATTCGGCCCCAATAAATGGGTTTGGCCAATAAAATCAACCAACGAAGCCGGCCGCATACGCGCGGCAAGCGGTTGAAAATCAGTATTATTGTTTTTGCTTGGTTTCATCGATGACATCTACATTCGCAGGTAATTTACCTAGCTTGAATAAAGTTGCTGGCAAAGGTTGATTCACTTGTGCGCGCTTAAATTGTATCACGGTGGCATGGCCCAAATGATCTTGCAAGCGCATTTGTTGAATTTGATGATTAGCAAAACCTAAATCGACACTAGCAAACATATTATCAGCTTGCTTAGGCACTAACCGAAACCATTGCAATCCATCAGCACGTTGTGCGGGCAATAGCGTCACTTGGTAATCTCGATCTAATGCCGTATTGCTATGGCTTAACAATAAAGCGGGTGCTTCACCCGCAGCAATTGTCAATGAGCGAATCGTCACTTGTTCTAAATCAGCATCGTAAATCCATAACCGCGATTGATTGGCAATAATCAACTGCGGAATCGGTTTAATGATTTCCCAGCGTAACTTACCAGGACGATCAATCGCCATGCGGCCGTTGGTTTGTTGGATGGCTTTACCACGATTGTCATAAACCGTTTGGATAAAATCCGCACGCATGGTTTGGATGGCATCTAATTGTGTGGCGAGCGTGGTGGCAGGGGAGGAAGGAGATGTTGCAGCATATGATTGAGAAATAAATGCGATGAAAAGCAAAATAGAAAATAAAAATTTTAAGTTCATTATAGTTTACCCCCCACCCGCCGCTGCGCGTTGGCCTCTCCCCTTGTGGAGACGTTGTTGAATAAATACCCTCTCCCGCCCTGTCGGGCACCCTCCCCCGTAAACGGGGGAGGGGATAATAGATGGGTCAAGTTGCTTGCTCAACCTGAAATAATGAAGGCAGTGGCCAAGTTTCTCCCCTCCCTCAC
>DATAXC010000134.1:0-2041 GCA_036266895.1 Gammaproteobacteria bacterium | reverse complement strand
ACTCATTTAATTTATATGTGTGTAAAACCTCAGATTAACACTTCTACGTATTAAAATATCCACTACTGTAATAAAATAAACGCATTTAATGCATTTGGTAATAAAATATTAGCATAAGATTTCTATTTAGGAAAGATTAATGTTTAATTTTTGTTGTATATTGTGCTTAGGTTTTAAAATGAATTTTTATGCAATAAAATATTCGTAATTTTACCATATTGTTATAAAATAATCGCAATTGAAAATAAAGGAAAATAAAGGGGGTCGCATTGTAGCTCCCCCATTTTTACTAAAGTATTCAAGCATCAAATAAGTAATATACTTCTTCTTGAGGTTTTCTTTACATAATATTTTTAATATTTCAACGAAATCACTACAATTAAATATATGATCTGTTGAGAGCAATAATATTTGAGCTGTTTCTGATAGGGATAAAAATTTTTTATGATCCGTATAAATATCTAAAATTGTGATATCACCACTTTTTCAGCCCATTGAAACTTTATTGCTTCACATTTGTCATTATTAATTAAAGATATTATTTTTTCATTTCGTAGTTTAAACCATTCATATGCTTGACGAGCGGCTAGATATCGAATGATCTCATTATTACTTAGCAAAGCTTTCTCAATTAGTTCTTGAGTTAGTTCGCTTGGATTTGATAGCACTTTTATCTGAAAATTGGTTGGCAAGCTATCCCACATCGATAATAGTTTAATTTTCGAACTTGGGGTGTTCGTTAGTAAGAAAGACAAAAATTCATCATTTGCGTGAGAGTTGATTTCCATAGTAGTTTTTCCTTCTTATCTTACTATTTTATCCGAATTATCCGGAAAATGGCTTTAAAAACAAAATAAAAATTCCTTACCACACGCCTATTTGGTACAGAACAAAACGAGATTGCTGTGCAGAATACAGGCCGTGAGCCCCCGCCTTCGTCACCGCCCAAACCTACCTCTGAACATCATTAAAATGTTGATAATTTACATTATAATTGCATTGGTCAAATACGGACATTAAAGCTGTTTTATGTATATTAGCTGTGCTAACATGTGCCACTTAGCCGTTATGGCACGCAAAGGTGGTACAAATATGGCATCAGCAAGAGTAGTAGTAAAAAAAGCAATACCCCTTAGGCAGTTGAGAGATCTAATATTCACAGTTATAAAGGATCTCGACGAGAATAAAAAAAATGCATTTTACGGGTCATTTCCCGATGATCGTTATGTGGGTTCTTACGATGAAAAGCGGGCAGTTACCGCTGACGATTGTTTTATAGCGTTACGTATTCTCAATATCACTGATGGAACGGAACTTACATCCGGCAATCATGATAAAGAGTCTCCGGGTAAAGAATCAGCGCAGCAATTAATCCACTTCATCATACCTGCATTAAAACACGATTTCACCAGCAGCATAAGCATTGCAAGAAACCCCGGGCTTAGCATGAAAGTGCTTGAGGAAGCCACACTTAAACGAAACTGGCTCAAGAAAAAGAAACATTGCTCAAAGAATCCTTTAAAAGTTATTCATGCGCTTAGTCTTGCGGCTTTATTGGGTAGATATGGTGGTTTTTGTGGCGACAATATAACTCTACTGACCAAATTAAGTAATGCAGACACGTTTAAATTATTAAAATCATTAAGACAACTGCAACGCGAAACGTTTAATCCTGACATGTCAAAAACAATTTTTTTGACTGATGAATTTTATTGTAAATTTATTTTGCGAATATTCTCGTATTTATATAATTATTTAGGGGATCCTTGGAAATATAGGTATCTAGAAACGTCGCTCTTTAAGATGCTTAGTATGGAGAACTATCGCATAGACGCGAGTATGTCAATCTGGCATCGCACAGCAGCGATGATGGAGCCTCCTCACTTATTCGAGACAAGCTGGGCGACTAAAGTTGATGAGATGGTCATCGATAACCTGGTTGAATCAGAAAAGATAAAAATTCGCGATCACTACGATGAACATAAGTCAAAATCACATTCTCACAAAAAACATTCCAGCCCTCCTACTACCTCACCCTCAT
>DATAXC010000115.1:0-2692 GCA_036266895.1 Gammaproteobacteria bacterium | reverse complement strand
CAAAATTATTTACTATTGCCATAGTATTAACAGTCAAATCATTTACAATAAAACTATTAGAATTTAAAGTATAATCATTTGGATGAAAAAGATTACTGATACTCATTTTTATACAATTAACTAATATTTTATTAGTTATTTGTTAAAATAGAAACACTATACCAGGATGCAGAAGTATCAATTGTGGCAAAACTTGGAATTGATAAACTAGTTGTTAAAGTATTAGATCCTAAAACTAATGTACCAGCTGATAATAAAGATACAGCATCTAAATCAATACTAGAACAACTCATTGAATCAGATCCTGTTGATACTGGTAAAGTAGTAACCATTTGAAAAGTCAAAGTAGTAGAATTTAATACAAATTGTAAAGTTAATAATTTATTTGATGCAGCAGTAGAAAAATTATAATTAAAAGAACAATCTAACCATAATTGTTGTCCAGAAATATAATTAAATGTTACACTTGCAGTTGTTATGTCCATTCCAAAATTATTTGAAGTATTATTAACAATATTTGAAGAAGCTGATGTTATTAATCCTTTGTTATCTACTGTAATTGTTGGAAGATTGTAAGTATTAGCAACTACTCCTGAAGAAGGTAAATCATTATTCACAATATTTCTAAATGTAGGAATTGCAGGAACACCAGATGAAGGACCTGAATAAACAGTATTAGCAGGTTCTACAGAAGGCGTAAATGGTAAAGATGTAATTGTAACACTATTTGATGAAGGAGTTATTGAAATATTTGATCCAGAAACTAAACTTTTAAAATTAGCGACTTTATTGCCAAGTGAACCTGTTATATTATCAAATATTCCAATTCCTGATCCTTCATTTGCACAACTATTGATACAATTAGCATCTAAATGATTACAACTTAATGTATTACAATTTAAATTAAAATCATTCGAATTAAAAAGGCTGCTTATGCTCATTTTTTATACAATTAAACAAGATAATTATTATTTACTAAATCATAATTATCCTATTTGTGATTTTTCTGATAGAACAAAATGTCTGACTGGTTCAAAAATTAATTTTGTATTTGAAATAATTTGTTTTGTTAAAGAACCAATGGAAGGAATGGCATAGTTATTAACAAGATATCCAACAATTAAGTTTTTAATAATTTCTTTTCCAGCAAAATAAATAAGTCCATCCATATATACTAAATAACATTTATTTTATAGGAAACCAAAGATCACACATATAGCTCTAGTTGTGAGTTATTCAATCAGTAAAATTTTCTAGTACACGTGCATTACCTCCAAGTACTTCAAGTATTTCGATTAGTAAGTCTGTTGCATCTTTTTTGAATCTTTTATTTTTAACTTTTTTTTGAACTTCTTCTATTAAAACAGTGATAGATTTAGCAATAGGTCCTTCTAACATTTCTCCAATTCTTTGAATAATTAATTCATCATCCATATATCAAATAATAATATTTTATTATACTACTATTTGGTTTCATTTTTATCAAAAATATCTCCTGCAGAAAAGAAAGACCTACAAATAATATCTATTTCCTTGATTGTGATATTAATTGAATCTTCTTTTATTTTTGGTAATAAACTTCTAATAAACAGTGCTATTACTGCATTAATTGCGAAATCGGTAGGATTATTATCTTCAGGACACCTTAAATATGCTATCAGTACATGTAAAAAATTAATTGGATTTTCTTTAAGATGCGAATACTCAGAAGTTTCACAAATTTCACTAACTACCTTTTTGACTTGCTCTTCAGTATGTTCCATTACTATATTTAAGTGTGATTTTTTTTATTAATATATAATATGAATGGAAGAAGAAGAACCAAAAGTTGCAGTTGGATTTGATCGAGGCGTTGATTATGAAAATATGAGAGGAAGATTAACCAAAAATATTAAAGAATTACATAAAAGTTACAATGAAGACCCAAAAAAAATCACACTTAAAAGAATTATTTATTCAATAATTGCTTGTATCCAATTAAGAAATGGAGCAAGAATAAGTGAAGCAGTTGTAGCATTTTGTTTATTTATTAAAAAAGGTGCAAAACATCGAGTAACTGTAAAAATATCAAAATCAGATGGAATTAAGGTTAATCCAGATGGAACAAGAAAACAGAAAAAAATAAGATACAGAGAATTAATGTTTCCAATATCATGGATTGACTATAATTTATTTGAATTAGTTAAGAAAAGTAAATGTGCCAGAAAATTGATAGAAACAGGAAGATTAAAAAAACGTGTGCTAGATTATATGTTAATTAATTTTCAATGTAATACTCATAGTTTGAGATATGCATTTATTAATTACATGATTTACATTGAAAATAAACCTTTGAATGATGTAGCCAAATTTGTCGGACATATTAACACAAATCAATTAACTACATATACACAAACAAAAAATACTAACAAGATATTTGATTTAGATATATAATTTTACTTGCCCCCTTAAAAAATGAAAAGGTGACAAATATCAATATACTCTTTACCATACTTTCGCTATACTAAAAATGAATAGTCAATCCATTATAGTTAAAAGAGCGGTAAGTTTTTAAAGTTTTTAGTAGAATTTTATTTAGATCTATTAAAAAATTATTCTTATTAATAAATACAGGGTAATATTTCAAATTACTTAAATTTCACAGCTTTTTTAGGTATATTATAATTAGCTTTTCATTTTTGTATTGGAGGTT
>DATAXC010000095.1:0-13248 GCA_036266895.1 Gammaproteobacteria bacterium | reverse complement strand
AAGCGATTGAAGCCTTGGCTAAACAGGCAGGTGTCGAAGTACCGCGCAGTAGCACTGCACCGAAACAAGAAAGTGGCTTATCGGCTTTATATGATTTAATGACCACGGTAGCGACTGAATATTACAATCAAATGCGGCACTCCCAACGCGCCATCAATTATTTAAAACAACGCGGCATTTCCGGCAACCTTGCCAAACAATTCATGCTGGGCTACGCCTCGCCTGGTTGGAGCCACATTTTAGATACCTTGGGTAAAAACGATTTAGAAAGAAAAAAACTACTCGATATTGGTGTGATTATCAAAAAAAGTGAAGGCGGCTATTATGATCGCTTTCGCGATCGCATTATTTTCCCGATTCATGATTATCGCGGCCGTCTCATTGGCCTAGGTGGTCGTATTATTGACCAAGGCGAACCGAAATACCTTAATTCACCGGAAACGGTATTATTCCAAAAAGGCCATGAATTATATGGTTTATATCAAGCCCTCAAAGCCAACCGTAAACTTGAGCGCGCACTGATAGTTGAAGGTTACATGGACGTCATTGCGTTATTTCAACATGGCATTACCTTTGCCATGGCCACGCTCGGTACCGCCACCAGCACCCACCACTTAGAACGATTATTTCGTTATACAACAGAAATTATCTTTTGTTTCGATGGAGATACCGCTGGACGCAATGCCGCTTGGCGTGCTTTACAAATTGCTATGCCGTTAATGCGTGACAGTTTACAAATCCGCTTTTTATTTTTACCCGAAGGTGAAGATCCTGATACTTTAATCCGTAAAGAAGGCAAAGCTGCTTTCGAAAAACGCCTCGCCTCTGCCACTTCTCTATCTACAGTTTTCTTTCAAACGATTGGTCAACAAAGTGATCTGACCACGCTTGAAGGTCGAGCTCGTTTTGCCTCATTAGCCCTTGAACAGATGAAATCATTACCGGCTGGCATTTTCCAAACCATGTTAATTGAAGAACTAGGCAAACGTACACGCATAGATACGCAGCACTTAAAACAGCAAATGAAACGTCCACCGGCAGCAGCAGCCTCGGCATCTACCTCTACGCCAATCGTTACCTCGGAAATGATTGTCAACCATTTCCCTGCGCCACTACGATTGGCGTTAGCCTTAATCATCCAATATCCGCGCCTAGCTCAGTCTATTGACAAGCCGCTGCCGCCATTAACGCACGCTGGATTTACTTTACTCACAGAAATCATTGAAATAATTAACAGGAGCCCACATATTACCACTGGTGGCATACATGAACAGTGGCGTGACAAGCCAGCAGCGGCCGTTATTGCCCAATTAGCACATTGGCAGCATCATATTCCAGAAGAAGGGATAGAGAGTGAATTTTTAGGTGCGATACGCCAGCTTACTTTAGCCAGCTACGATGCCAAAATTGATCATTTATTATCCAAAAGTGCCCAACAAGGCTTATCGACCGAAGAAAAACAACTGCTTGCCACTTGGATCTCGAAAAAGAAAAGCCCGGAAGAAACACACTGACATTTTCACTAAAATGATAGATAATAAGAGATTTAACCAGCTTTTGGTTTATAATGTAAATAACATCTTAACTAACAGGTTAACACTATGGAAATGGATTCACAAAAAGAATCACAAAAGTCCCGCCTTAAAGACCTTATCACCCAAGGTAAAAAACAAGGTTATTTAACTTACACCCAAGTTAATGATCACTTACCTAATGATATTACGGATCCCGAACAAATTGAAGAAATCATTAGCATGATTAATGATATGGGCATCTCCGTCTTAGAAGAGGCGCCTGAGTTAGAAGAATTATTATTAGCAGAAACCGAAATTATTACCGAAGATGACATGGCCGCAGAAGAAGTCGCCCATGCCTTAGCCACGGTGGATAGCGAACATGGCCGCACCACTGACCCAGTCCGTATGTATATGCGCGAAATGGGCCGCGTCGAGTTACTTTCACGCGAAGGAGAAATCACTATTGCCAAGCGCATAGAGGAAGGCATCAATCAAATGCTAACCACGCTTGCTTACCAACCACAAATGATTGCCGAAGTATTAGCTGATTTTGGCCGCGTAGAAAAAGGTGAATTACGTTTAAGCGATATTATTAGCGGTTATATTGAGCCTAACTTAGAAGGTGAAGAAAGCGAAGGTGAGGCCGCTGCCGGTGGCGCTATCAAAGATGCAGCGCCCGGTGCGGCGGTTGTCGTCACTGACGAAGAAGAAGTAGCAGATGCAGAAGAAGTACCAGCAGACCCTCTTGATGATGATGCTGGACTTGATCTCGATGTCGCGAAAGAACGGTTCGAAGGTTTACAAAAACTGTATGATGAAACCGTTTCTCTCGAAAAGAAACATGGCTTAAAACATAAAAAATTCTTAGATAAACGCGAAGAATTAGCTAAGTATTTTATGGACATCAAATTGTCCACACGTCAATTTCATAAACTCTCACGTAAAATGCGTAACATGTTAGATGAAATTCGTGCGCAAGAACGTATTATTATGGATTTATGCGTTAACCGCGGCAAATTACCACGCAAAGGTTTTATTAATTCTTTTATAAATAATGAAACCAATTTGCAATGGACACAACAACATGAAGATAAAAGTTACTTTGTTGACTTGGAAAAATTTATCCCAGAAATTCAACGCGCACAGAAAAAATTAATTGCGCTTGAAGAACAAATGCGCATGCGCATTGCTGAAATTAAAGAAGTCAATCGTCGCTTATCGATTGGCGAAGCAAAAGCCCGCCGCGCTAAAAAAGAAATGGTAGAAGCGAATTTACGTTTGGTGATCTCTATTGCGAAAAAATATACGAATCGTGGATTACAATTTTTAGATTTAATCCAAGAAGGTAATATTGGGTTAATGAAAGCGGTAGATAAATTTGAATATCAACGCGGCTACAAATTCTCTACTTATGCTACTTGGTGGATACGCCAAGCCATCACCCGTTCGATTGCCGATCAAGCGCGCACCATTCGTATTCCAGTGCACATGATTGAAACCATCAATAAATTGAACCGTATTTCACGACAATTACTGCAAGAAACCGGCCAAGAACCGAGTGCAGAAGTGTTAAGTGAAAAAATGAGTATTCCTGAAGATAAAATCCGTAAGATTTTAAAAATTGCCAAAGAACCGATTTCGATGGAAACCCCGATTGGTGATGATGAAGATTCACATTTAGGTGATTTTATCGAAGACACCAATACCGCATTGCCACTAGATGCCGCGACTAACTTTGGTTTATCCGAAGCGGTGCAAAAAGTCTTGGGCTCATTAACGCCAAGAGAGGCGAAAGTATTGCGCATGCGCTTTGGTATTAATATGAACACCGACCATACTTTAGAAGAAGTCGGCAAGCAATTTGATGTGACAAGGGAACGTATTCGGCAAATTGAAGCAAAAGCATTGCGTAAACTACGCCACCCATCCCGCGCGGAACAGTTGAGGAGCTTCTTGGAAGAGCAAGAGTAAGGGTTCAGGGGAGAGAGTGTTTTTGCTTGTCTGTGAATGGTTACGAAATTTCTAACTGAACCACTAGCGCAACCCCAGCTTTCCAGTATATGATTGCCATCTTGCATGTCTGTATCTGTAGCGTAATAGATATACCCTTCTCGGGCCCATAGCTCAGTTGGTTAGAGCAGAGGACTCATAATCCTTTGGTCCTAGGTTCAAGTCCTAGTGGGCCCAGTTAAAAGATGAATAAAATCAAAAAGTTAATTTCATCATCTCTCAAACATAAAAGCTGATTCTTAAAGTGAAGTGCAAATGAAGTGTAAGTCTCCAAATCAAGACGATCAAATTTGAAATCCTAAATCGCACTAAAAATATAACCTGGGAGCATATTTTACTAGAGCTGTCTTTTATCATCACAGTAGAGAATAGAACAAATGACAAAGGAAGAAGCTAAAAGCCAAGCACATCAGATTTGGCTTGAGTGGAATGAACGACGCCAAGAAAGCATAACTGCATTGTTGTTTTATGGGCATCTTGAAAAGCATCATTCGAATTTACTATCATTTCGATATTTAGGAGATCGATATCAAGTAGTAAAGTCATGGGTAAACGAGTGGAAGTCGCAAGCCTATTAATCTCCCTACTCGCTTTGCTCTTTAGTTCGTCATAACTGAAGATATTCATTTTCTACTTTCTCCGCCACTTAAAATAACCACCAATGGTAGAGAGCCAATAATAATTTAAAATAGATTAATACTTATTTTTAATTTTTTAAATAAGCGCGCCTCAAATGGAAGAAGTTGCTCGGCCTTAATCTGTCCGTGGGTAAGATACTCAATAGCAATGGCATACTCATAACCCATCGACTTCTCATCATTTAACCAGCCATTTAGCCGTTGCGGACTAATGCCCAATAAATTAGCGAGGTTTCGTCGTGAACCCAGAATTTTTATTGCTTTAAGTAAGCTCTCTTGTGAAAAGCAAAATATAGTTTGATTTTTCATGCGGAATGTTTTATCAAAAAGCAGTTAGAAGCGACTATCCGGTATGATACCGGCTTCAATTTTGTAAATTTCATGATCTCTTTAAAAAAGGACAGCCCAATGTCAGGTCGAGTAAAGAATAAAGTTGCCCTCATTACAGGAGCAGCGAGCGGTATCGGTGCAGCCACAGCAAAGTTGTTAGCAGAAGAAGGCGCGCACGTAATTATCACCGATATAAACGAATCTTTAGGCAACAGGGTGACGGCAGAAATTACCTCAAAAGGCCATCATGCCCGCTTTCTTCCTTTGGATGTCGCGAATGAGTGTATGTGGCAAGATGCTTTTTCATTCATCAATGAAAACTATAAAAAGCTTGATATCTTGGTAAATAATGCTGGGATTTTGATACAAGGTTCTATTACAGATCTATCTCTAAAAGATTGGCGACATTTAATGGCAATAAATTTAGATGGAGTATTCCTAGGCACTAAACATGCTATTCCCCTTATGCAAAAAAGTGGGGGCGGTAGTATCGTTAATTTATCCTCTGCCGCCGGAATTCAGGGTTCCCCAACAGCGGCGGCATATTGTGCCAGTAAAGGTGCTGTTCGCTTATTCACGAAAGCTACGGCTCTTGAATGCGCTAAGGCACGTAATAATATTCGAGTCAATTCTGTGCATCCGGGTCCAGTTTTTACCTCTATATTTGAAAAAACAACCAATTGGTCAGCATTTGTAAAAGAAGTAGGCAGCGAAGAAAAAATCTGGGAAACTTTAGCTGCGCCCGTCCCGTTAGGCAGAGTAGCTAATCCAATAGAAATTTCCTATGCTATTCTATATCTTGCTTCCGATGAATCTAGCTATGCAACCGGCACTGAATTAATTATAGATGGCGGACAAAGCGCTTAACTTGCAATAAGAATTCAATAGTAAAATAAGCATACATTAAATTAAGGCGGTAATTTTTCTTATGCATAAACCAACTTTATTTTCTTTCCCACACCATTTTATTACAAATCATTATCGCGATGGTTATATGCGTGACTATTGGCTACAGAAAAATCTCAACTGCGATTATACCAACGTCAATATTGAAGAATTTTATTCCCGTTTACGCGAGCAAATTGTTCAATTATTAATTGATAAAAATATTATTTCTCAGCCTATTCAATTGGAAGATTTGCATAATCATCTGCCACCTGAATTAACAACTTATGGTAATGATGGGCTAAGTAAAATAGGTACTTATTTTTATGAAACCAGTATGAAATTTAGAGAAACCTTACACGAGTTCATTCATGCTATTTTATATAAAAAAGTTCTTAAAGAACCTTTTCTTTTTCAATCCATTCCTACTTTCCGAATACATTGTCCCAACTCAAAAAATTCCGAATTTTTTCCTCATTTTCATACCGACTTAGCACTAGGACATCCACCACATGAGATGAATTTATGGATACCTCTTACTGAAAAGCGAACCGGTCATGGTTTTTACATTGCTTCTCTTGAAGAATCAAGAAAAATAGCAAATTATGTTGAATATGACTTATCAAGTCTAATGAATGAAACGTTATTTAGAAGTCAAGATTACATTGGTTTTTGCGAACCAAAATTATCTGCGGTAGAAACAGAAGGTGGAGAAGCATTACTCTTTGATGGAAGATGTTTCCACACCGCCATGCCGATTAAACACCATACACGCATATCAATTGATTTCAGAATTGCTTTAGAAAAAGATTTTAAAGAATCTGATATTATTTATGAAAATCGCGGTAGGAGACAGTTAAAATTATTACCGGATGAATATTACCATCATAAAACAGCCGCCGACTTATCCTTTTAGCCAAAAAAAATCATCTTCAGTACGAATAATGTACTGATTATAACGAAGAGAATTAATAATCAAATTTGCTCTGTCCTGTATCCCCAATTTGCATTTAATTATGTTAAGATACGTTTCTACGGTACGCGGAGAAATATTAAGAACCCTCGCGATTTCTTTCAAAGACTTACCCAATGTAAGTAAATTTAAACACGCAAGTTGCCGTGGAGATAAAAAAACGTTCGCAAAGGGTCCGCTTAAATAATAGCGTTTGCATTGAGTAGCTGCTATCAAATTTTTACGTATTTGGCTAAAATCACCCTCTGGAACAGAACTAATTACTTCTTCGCTTGTTGTGATTGAACATCTTGGTAAAATAATTCTATCTGCATTTGCTTCTCGTATTAATTTATCTGCTCTTTCTTTAAAAAAAGCATTAAATCTTTTTAACAAATCCAAATTATAAATATAAAAATCCATAATTTTTATATTATCAACTGTTGTTCCAAAACAAAAAAACTCACAATACTCTTTTTGTTTTTCTATTAATGTAATGCCGTGCGCAATATTAAAATTTTCTCGGCACGCAGCAAAAGTCGTTTGATCACTTAATGTACTCCACAAAACATGTCCAGACTGGTACGAATCAGGTATTTTATGGAAAACACCATGATCATAAAAATCCAGATAAAAACTCTCAATCCATGATGAATCATTTGATAATAGCAAGTGTGAACCATCTGGAAATGATCTAATATAACAATAATGCGTAATGCCTAAAATACTGTTTAAGGCACTCATAATAGATTTAATTTGCTCACCCGATGAAAGAGCGATTGTTTTGTTGAGTTTTTCCGGATTAATAAATTCTACACTCATGCTGAAAAAATCCACCATGCATATAATTTAAAATCCCTACAAAATCACAACTCTCCTACCACGCAACAGAAAAATAAAGCAAAGAATAAATAATCAATTAAAAATACACTTAAATAAATAGGGTAAAACCCTATGACAGTAAATAAATCTCTCAAAAAACTATAGTTTGTACTATTTTCTTATAGTTTTCCTTAACGCGATTAAAATATACTGCATTTAATTTTGGGGTAACTGAATGATAATTGCCTATCCCAATTTGTGATGCCTTGCTATTAGCTATATGCTTACTTAATATCCAAGTGGCTACTGTAATATTTTCACAGCTACTATACTGTAGGCGCTTTAGCGTGTAGCCATGGGACTTTAATTGCGATAGAAATACAGAATTAACCTGCATAACACCTAAATCATAAGTACCATTAGTATTAATACGAGACATGCCATTTCTACCATTTTCAGTTTTTAATACCGATAAAACCAGCACAGCAGGAACATGATATTGCTTTGCGACTGCATTCAGACATGCCAGTGACACATCATTAATGGTTAACATAATGATTTATTAGGTAGATGATTTGAAAAAATTTAGTCTTGGTTTATTATTGATATTTTTTGCTACGCATGTCTGTTGATTTACATGCGGCATATTTTCTATGTTTTTGATACGATTTTCAGTCGCCTGCAGTCTTTTCTGCATTAATTGCATATTTTTTTGATATAATTCCTCTTTAGATTCTTGCAAACTATGATTATCTTTACTAAGTTCATCTATTTTACTATAAAGCCTTTCAACTAGCTTGCGTGCCTCATTCAAATCTTCTCTTAATTGGCTCATTTCGCCTCGGAGAAACGTAATATCTTCTCCTTCATTAGCCACTTTTCTAATAGTGAAATCATCAGCAATATGATCAGTTGGCAAACTATTATTTTCTGCCATATCATCATCCGCATCAATCATAACAAATTCATTTTCAAGATACTCATCAAATGAAGGGATGGGTATATTTTTATTATTTAGCAATTCATGTAGTTTTTGTATCTCTAATCTCATTTTTCTATTAGCTGTTTTTAACCACGCATTTTCCTGCTGTAATCTAGTATTTTCATTACGCATTGTCACCAAATCATTTTCCAAAACAGAAATTCGTTCTCTGAATGCTATTTCCGATTCTTGCATTTGGCGATGATGCTGGCTGTTTTCTTCCATTAATTTATTTAAACAAGCTTTTTCTAAAGCTCTTTCAGTATATAATTTTCCAAAAAGAATAGGCCGTAGATTTTTTCTTAGTATACTAAAATCAAGAAGAGAAATTATACCACCCGCCCAATGAACCTGCATTTTATTATAATGCGCAATAAATTCACTTCTCAATTCAAGCACATTATCCTTTGTTCTTAATAATTCAGCAAGATGCTCAACATCAACACAGCGATGATTAGGCATAATTACGCCACGCGTCTCATAATAACTTTTATAATTTTCTAACGCACTTAGTAATGCGCTTTTAAATTGCATTATTAACATTTATTTTCTCCAGATAAGTAAAATGATTAAATACGATAAGAACATTTAGTAACCACAGCTAATTTTTCTGGTAATTTTTTCTGGGTTGTTTCAATAAGTGCGTCTTGCCATTCTTGCTTTGCTTCTAATGTGTCAGCTTCTTGAATATGCATTTTTACGATAGGCAAGCGTGCTTTAAGCGTAATAGTCTTTTTTACTTCTTTAGATTTTGCAATTGCTTCATGAGCTTCCAATTCAACATCTGCTATTCGATGTTTCCCATGATCAATTAAACGTTGAGCCACTCGGCGATAAATACGTAATTTATCGGGATCATGTTGTGCTAAATCAGTTAGTTTTTCATCACATGCAACATCTAATCGATCACATGATTTCTCTACATGTTTTTGCGTATAGTAAGCAGCCAACGTTTTACTAATCGTATGGTAGGATTGCTTGAAAGTCGACCACTCCCCCTGAATACGGTTATGTGACCAGGATTGGAAATGCTCTTTTACAGCAGGAGAGCCGTATTGAATTGCTATTAAAAAAATTCGGTTAGCTAGCTGAGGATCACTCATAGAAGCTGATTGCTGAATGACCAATTTATCAATATAAGTAGCTAGCTTTTGCTTAACTGGCTCATTAGCAAAATGAGCCAATAATCGTATATCGAATATAAGCGATTCAATATCTGGACATTCAAGTAGCTTGGCCTTTATTTGAGGTAATAATACCGCTGACAACTTGTCACCATATAACGTATAAAACTGTGTGGTTATTTGCTTTTCTTGTGCAAGCCCGCTGTCTCTCGCACGCATTTGTTCAATCACATCAACAAGATATTCTTTCTGTGTAATAGAAACTGTAGATGGGTTTTTACATACAGTATCTAAAATATCCATCCACTCACTAACCGGGTCTTGTTTTAACAGAGCAGTTAAGCGCTGGATAATCTGAGTAAGACGGTCTTGCTGTGAATTATCCAAATCACCGCTCATCATCGAACTTAATCGATTAATCACTATCCATAAATTATAGCGTACCGTCCTATCTTGGAGTAAATCAGGGTCAATTTGGGTAGCTTCGTATAAATGATCAATCCAAGCAATAAAGTTATCTTGCATTCCCTTTAAATAAGCACTTAACTGAGGCTGCCACGTTTGTTGTAATTTTTTTCGATTGAATTGCCACCACGGTATCTTCTCCTCTTCAATAGTTTTTTCTTCTTCTTTAGCTAACTGATAATGTGTAAGCATCTTTTGAATAAAAGGATGGGTAAGAGAAAGAGAAGCTAATTTATAATGCCGATTTGCTGTAGAAAAAGTCACATCAGCAAAAAATTGGCGGCGTGTTTCAAAGAAATCCAAACATGCTTTATCACTAAATAACCAGGTTGGCCATCTGACTTTTTGTGGAACAAACTGAGTTAAGCTAGTAGGTGCTAATAAACGAGTAGAATTTACAGAAACAATTCCCATGCCTGCTACTGGTTGGTACCAGTTTAATTGGTAAAGTTTTTGTTTCTGTTCAAGATTTCCTCGACTTTCAATAGCCTGATGCAACTGATTAAAAATAAAGAAATCCAAATGATTATTCGGCCGCAAAACTGGATAAGTTGGCCTAAGACAATGAGTTCGCTGTAATCCTCTAATAATATAAGAAGGAACATGATCATCAGTTACATCTTGTTGATCTGAGGCTGCTTTTAAGCGAAGCAACATTGCATCGATGACAACCGTATGAAGTTGGCGCAAACAAATAATTTGCTGTGTTAAAAATTGTTCATACGCACGTGCAATTTCTTCTGGTATACGAGAAAACTTAAAAAACTTTTTCTGCTTCTTTTGTAACTCTCTCAAAGCCGCGGCGAAATGCCGTTGATATTCAACTATCATATACAGTAAGAATATAAGACCACTACTAGAATGCCATTGGAAAGGTTGGTGCTGTTGCCATGCTTGGTTTAATTGCTGTAGCTGTTCATTTTCTTGATCCGTTTTAGGTAATGCAAAAAACCTATTCCAAGTTTCTGCTTTGTTTAAAAATCCTTTGACTTGTTGTTCCCATTGATAGGCTTGGACAAGCGGCTGCTCATTCTTTATATCACGCATTACCTCCCCTAGTAACTTGATTGCACCTGGATCATGCCTTTCCTTAACATTTTTTAATTTTTCTCTGATCGCTCCACGGTCTAAGTAATAAGGTGGTTCACATTGCGCCGCTTGGTGAACAATATCAAAACTATCGTTGAGAAAGGCTATGTTTTTAGGTTGTAAAAACCATAAACCCCACGTAGTTTCGGGATTTAGCCTTACTTGATGATGCTGATTGTATGCAAGAATAATGTCTTTTAACTTAAACATAGTTGCAACCCTATCTCTTATAAAAAATTATAAAAATCAACGGCCTAGATAAACTACGGTAATTTGTTCACGTGCATGGCCTAGTTCTTGACTAATAAGTAGGCGTGCATGCCGATCTTTTTCTTTTTGAATAGTCGTTAATTGACGTGAGGTAAAACCGCCCCGTTTAGGACATTCCCACCCTGTAAGCCGTAAATAACGCTCTTGGGCATAGGTATGGCGTAACCCGTGAGGATGTTTAACGCCAGCACGCTGCAATTGTTTATCGTAAAGCTGGCGATGCTGGATATAGGATCTCTTTTCTGGGATAAGTGACTTGTCAGGACTGGCCGCTAGGCTTTTTGCTTCATTTAACCAACGGCGCGCTTCTGGCGTTACAATGGGAATGACTCGCCCTCGCCCACCCTTACACCAGGAGGGTTGTAAAACCAAATGGTCACCTTGGTCAGCAAGGTGAGGTCTTATTTTGATACACTCCTCGCGGCGCAACCCTAAATACTGCTGCAAATGGATTTGAACATAGATATGTTTATTAGAAATTTTCTCTAAGGCCACATCTTTCAAATCCACCCCACTCGGCTGGTTATTAGAATACTGCCGCTTACCGGTACCTAATTCTTCATTACTTGGCATCAAATTATTTTTTCCAGTCTTTTCACATAACCACCGTAAATGTGCATTACGGTTCTTTATTGTTGCTACTGCTAACCCACGCGATTGCCACAATTCATTTAAAAAGCGGACATGCTTCTGCTTTAAGCCTTGAATATGGCGCAATTTATATCCGTTAGCGCATAGATCAGCCACCGCCTTAAACAAAACCTTTCTGCGCGCATGCTGAGTTTCAAATGCGCCATCTTGATTACGCTTTAAAATACCATGCACACACCGCTGCAATTCATTTTTAATAGACATATTATTTCTTCTCAGGAATTAGATAAGTGCTAAGGTATCCACGCTCATCACTGTCCAGACAGTGATAATACGGCAACAGCAAGTGTTGCTACGGATACATAAACAAACTGCATAGCAGTTGTTTTCTCGTTTTGTGAGTCATAGACTCTCTGTCAAAATAGACTGGCGTCTATATTGATCAGAACAGCGCAGGAACATTGATAATTGCTATCATGCCCATTGCTAGGGTTGCTTTATTTTATTGTTGTAACCTTCTTTTTATTGCACGAAAGAGTTGAAACTACGGAGAGAAAAATAACAAGCGGAAGTAAAGCCCAAAAATTTACAAACGATAAAAAAATCACACCTAAAGGAAAATCAATAAATTAACGCCCATTTAAAAATAAAGAATCAAATAAACTACTCAACCATTGTAATAAAACTATAAAGCGGAGCCAAGCATTTTTTAAAAAATGTTAATCACTGTACTGCATGCTGTTCATTTCAAATGTTTCACCCTACCGTTTTCCCTATTTATTGTAGACAGGGTATCGGAAAGCCGCATGCGGCTTACTTTATTTTGATGCGGCGCTGCCGCGTCACTATCGACATGCTACGCATGCCGGTAGTGACGCGTACGCGTTTTTTGCGCGGCTGCTGCTATTTAATAACCGCAAGGAAAATTAATAATAAAAAAATCCTGTTTGTTTCAGTAACAACATTGACATACTGAAAAAAACAGGATTTTTTTATTCTTTTGATAACAATGAGCAGCATTTACCAATGGCCCCTTAAACCATTCTGTCTTAAGGGTAGCCATTGGCATAGTACAAATGCTACACATATTGTTATTTTTCTTTCCCTGTCCGTTATTAACGGAAAGTGGCTACATCATTTTCCGGACGCCTTTAAATGGAGTCAGCATCGCCGACCCCAGTTAGAGCATTGCAAATAATTTCATGATTATTACGCATGACGTCTCATATTCAGCCTTGCATCATTCACTTCCTCTATCCATTTTTGTGTATAATAATCACCCCTAAATAATTCTTTTATTTTCTCTGCCTTCTCAAATAAATTATAAACTTTCCCTAATTCACCATTTATGGCAATAGCTTTATGTTGTTTTGTCATGATATGAGGGCTCTCACAAAGCAGCGCCGCCACATATAATTTGTCGTCTTTTGAATATCCAAAACGCGCGATTGTTTTTCCAAAGAACGACAACGATTTTTTATATTCCGGCTGCGTTCTTCTTTTCCTTATATATTCTTGTAATGCTGCGTTAGCTTCTGCTATTGCATGATTATATTGTTCTGCGATACATCGA
>DATAXC010000028.1:0-2972 GCA_036266895.1 Gammaproteobacteria bacterium | reverse complement strand
GAACATGGATTACATCATCCTAGCAGAACACCTGCTATTGAATCAGCCGCTACATTTTACGCAGAATGCAAACATCGACTCGATGCGCGTACAAGATTAATTGATCTAGCACATGACTATAACAACATGGTTGACATTACCGAAATACCAGAACGCCATCCCACAGATCCCTATATTCTCAACAGTCATCCATTGTTATTTTGGCATCGTGCACAAATTGAGCCTACTCAACAGAAACTCTATTGGCTTAAGCTCGCCGCTTATTGCGGTCATACTCAAGCTTTCGAAGAATTTTTTATCTTAGCTCAAAAAAATAATTTACCCCAACATCAAATGAAAGAAGCTTTAAACCATATTTTAAAAAACCTAGAAGCGCGCGTGCGCAACTATCCAGACATTACTATTTTTCTAGCATCGCTTTATGAAAACGGCAACCAAGTCAACCGCGACATTATAACAGCAATCAAATATTATGTAAAAGCATTGCCGCATATAAAGGCGAGCACAAAATTAATTGAATTGATCGAGACAAATAACGCAGTGGTGCTTACTATTTTAGCGAATGGTCATGAGATTGTTCGTTTCTTTAATAAAATAGCGGCAAATTATCACCCTTTTCCAGATTATGACAGCCCTCATCATGAGCATCCAGAGCATTTAATTTTATTAACTACTGCTATTCAAAATAGTGCTTTGCCACTCATGCAAAGATCCAAAGATAATACTGGAAATCTTAAAACCCTCTGGTTAGCAGCTTTAAATTGTGAATTATGCTTAACCAAAGCAATACAAAAATACGAATCGCAACAACAAGCAGCACCTGCTTCAGAACCACAGACAGTAGAAACTCAGTTATCTCTTTTTCAAACCATCGCAAATGCAAATCAATCTATCTTGAATTTGGATTCAGTACAATTGCTTGAGTCGATTACCATGCATGATAACCCTAACGAAGAGTATAACCGGGCTCAAGAAATTTTAAACTTTTTACCCCGAATATATAATTACAACGCTAACGAGTTCCATGACAGCGTTTATCAACGCAGCCGTAATAATGCGAATATTTTTCCTGCCAAGCTAAATGATAGAGTGTCTTTTTCTATACCTTGCTCGCCCTTGCTAGCTTTTTTTATTGCGATAAGGCTTAAGAATGCTAATGTCGACAGCCTTAACTCTCTCAATCTATCAAAAATGTCGGTACCGTCATTTTTATGTCGTGCGATAATAAGCGGCCTACCTGCTACCTTAGAACCATGGGCGACAACATTATTATCTGAATTACTTGAACAATCACCTGTAGAAACAATTTGCGCCATCGGTGAATGGTATCAAGAATTACAGGTTGCGAATAAACGACCTACTGATATCGATGAAAAAATAGCATCCAAGTTCAAAGAATTAACTACAAGACTAAAAAATTGCCGTCCTGAAGAACGAAATGCTTACCTGCTTAATTTAGCCATGTTTTACCGTTTTGGATTACATACTGTACCCAGAGTGCCAAATATTGAAAAAGCTTTATTCTATTATGCTCAAGCAATAAAAGAAAACAATGGTGAAGCGGCTAGACAGTTACGCGCTTGGGCAGAACATCATTGGAAAACATTAGAGATTAACTTGCAACAAGGCAACCCAACAGAAGCCATGCCTGAATTATTTTGGCAACAAGCGCAGGCCAGCAGATCATATGATAAAATATTAGATTGGTATCAAAGAGCAGCTTGTTATGGGCATATTGATTCAATTAATGCTTTTGGTGAAGTCGTTAAATTAATCAAAGAAGAGGAAAAATCATATATTGCCAGACGTACAAATATCATAGCTACCTTAACCAATAAAGCTCGGTTAGGGGATAAAAAAACCATCTATGCACTGGCTTATATTTCCAAAAATCAGTTATTGGGCCAAAAACATGATATTAATTTTGTTTTTAAACAGCTTATTTTAGCTTTACCCTTGAAAGCAGCGGTTGATGAATTAAAAAAAGAAATCAAGAACTATTCACACAGGGATATACTTTCATTTGATAGTTCTAATTGGGAAATGATTAAAAATTTATTTAATGAAAAATTTCAGTTACTTGAAGCTGATCGTATCAACGCTATTTTACGAGATAGAAATTTAAATTTTCTTAGCATGCATCTTATACCTGCACTTGAAAATATTTTCGATAAATCCTTGGTCATTAGCGATTTACTGAAAAGCCTCAAATGTTACCATGAAAAATTCCATGCAACAGAATTGGAAATATTAACCAAACAAGAAAACAGAAATCAATTAACTGCTGAACAAAAAAAAGAAATTATTTTGATTTACAGTAAAAGTGATATTTGGAGAAGCAGCATAGTAGATGACTTTTTTAATGTCGAAAAACGGCCAGCAAGTGTAGTAAAATTAGCAGACCGTCGTGATCAAGGGTTGCCGTTAGATCATGATACGCTATACAATGAACTTGATAACAAATTAAATTTTAATAGTGGCCGCAAACCAGAAACTATTTTACTTTATTTTGCTTTGCTCTATCCTCAATATGATAAATTACTCGATCTATTATTAGCAATAACCTTAAATGATCCAGACAGTTATAACGCCCATGAAGAAGCATATGCTAGAAAAATACAGGGTGTATGCGCAATGTTTTCTTCAAAACAATGGACAACAGCAGCCCTAGAAAAAATAAATGCTATTAAAAAATGCCTTGGTAATAAAACTTCGCTATTTAGTTTGCCCGACACACGCTGTCATACCGAACGGTGGATTGCAGCCGCTGCCTATGCCTTGGTTGACTTAGAAAATAATGAAAAACATGCACCAAGGATTATTGATATTTATAAACAAATTTTAGGCGAAGATGCGGTAGCGGCGCATTTACAAAATAGAATCTCAGCAAAGCCAGTACTAGCATTAACAGCGACTTGCGCCGAAGAAAAACCCATAGCAACAATCGCAGTAAGCACGCATAGCAATAGATT
>DATAXC010000017.1:0-3219 GCA_036266895.1 Gammaproteobacteria bacterium | reverse complement strand
AGAAAAACAACTTGCAGAAAAACAATTCAAAATTGATATTCGCAAGCATATTCAAGATATTGCCGATAAATATATTATTACTGGTGAAACGTCCGACGGTGCTGTCATGTTTATTCCTGCTGAAGCAGTTTTTGCAGAAATCCATGCGAAACATAGTGATTTAGTCGAATTTGCACAAAAATCAAATATCTGGTTAGTCTCACCAACTACCATGATGGCTATTTTAACCACTGCGCGTGCTGTGTTAAAAGATGCGGCGACGCGCAAACAAGTACACGAAATCCAACGCCACTTACGTGCTTTATCAAAAGATTTTGAGCTATTCCAAGGCCGCATGGAAGGATTAGCCACTCGTATTGCGCAAGCACATAGTGAAGTAGATAAAATTCATATTTCTTCACGGAAAATTACTCAGCGCTTTGAGAAAATAGAAAAAGCTGAATTAGAAGAATTAAAAATTGAGCCGATGTTGATTCCGCATGCGGATGAAGCAGAAGCGCAGTAAGGTAATTTTTTGGAGAAATCATGTTAGCATTAGAAATCATTCCCCTCGTTGCAAAAAGTATTGGTATTGTTGGCGTTATTTTATTATTGATTGCTTATTATTTATTAAACATCAACAAACTATCGGCATTCAGTCTTACTTATCAAGTGCTCAATTTACTTGGCGCATTATTCATTTTGATTTCTTTATTTTACGAATGGAACACGGCGGCGGTATTAATTGAAAGTGCTTGGATCTTGATTAGTTTAGTGGGAATTCGAAGGGCGTTGAAGTTAAAGAGCGTTGCATCCGCTAGCAGGGGGCGTGGGATTTAGTCGCAGACGGTGACAATATACCGCCTACTCCTCAAATAAACTTAAATTTTCCATAGGCGCTACTCGTTCCGGCACTTTCAAGCCAAAATGGTGATAAGCATGCTTAGTCGCCACGCGGCCACGCGGTGTGCGTAACATAAAGCCTTGTTGAATTAAAAACGGTTCGATGACATCTTCAATCGTGCCTTTTTCTTCATTAATAAAAGCAGCCAAACTTTCTAACCCAACCGGGCCGCCATCAAATTTTTCCATTAAGGCCAATAATAATTTTTGGTCCATAATATCAAAACCTAAACTATCTACTTTCAAAAAATCTAATGCGCGTTTCACAATCGCTTCTGACACTTGGCCTTGCGCTTTCACTTCGGCATAATCTCGCACACGGCGCAGCAAACGATTTGCAATGCGCGGTGTGCCTCGTGATCGACGAGCAATTTCTTCTGCACCAATTGGGTCAACGGCAATATTTAAAATATGTGCTGAACGCAATATAATTTGCGCTAAATCGATAACTTGATAAAACTCTAAGCGTTGCACAATCCCAAAACGATCGCGTAACGGGGAAGTCAACAAACCAGCGCGCGTTGTCGCACCGATTAACGTAAATGGGGGCACATCTAATTTGATAGAACGCGCTGATGGGCCTTCGCCGATCATGATATCAATTTGATAATCCTCCATGGCCGGATATAACACTTCTTCTACCACTGGACTTAAGCGATGAATTTCATCGATGAATAACACATCGCCGGTTTGTAAATTGGTTAATAACGCAGCCACATCACCAGCGCGCTCTAACACTGGTCCAGAAGTTTGTTTTAAATTCACGCCTAATTCGTTGGCAACAATATGTGCTAGCGTAGTTTTACCTAACCCTGGCGGCCCAAAAATCAATACATGATCTAATGCTTCTTTGCGTGCTTTAGCCGCTTGAATAAAAATATCCATTTGTTCACGTGTTTCTTGTTGGCCTTGATAATCTTGTAAACGTTTAGGACGCAATGCACGATCAATGACATCTGCTTCTTGTTGTTGTGGTGCGATGAGTCGATCGGCTTGTATCATGACATCACCTCACGTAAGGCACGGCGAATTAATTCTTCACTAGTCGCTTGGCCATCATCTATTTTAGTGACTGCACGATTTGCTTCTTGTTGTTTGTAACCCAATGCAACTAAGGCAGAAATAGCATCTTGTAAAACCGGATGACGGCTGGATGAATTTGTTTGAGTTGTAAATAAATCGCCTGAAGCGGGTGCAGTCGTATGCCAATCGGCTAATTTGTCACGCATTTCAATGATTAAGCGTTCAGCGGTTTTTTTACCCACACCTGGCAATCGCACCAAGCTAGCGGTATCGTTATTTAAAACGCAACGCACAAATTCATCAGGGGTTGCGCTGGATAGAATCGTTAAAGCTAACCGCGGCCCAACACCGTTTACTTTGAGTAAGGTGCGAAATAAATGACGTTCGGTGGGCGTAAAAAATCCATAGAGACAATGCGCATCTTCACGAACAATTAAATGGGTAAATAAACGAATTTGTTCGCCGGTATCAGGTAATTGATAAAACGTACTCATCGGGGCATCGATTTCATAACCAACACCATGTACATCGATTAATAATTGCGGCGGTTGTTTTTCTATTAGGGTCCCTAATATTTGTCCGATCATTTGCGTTATCTCCTATAAACAGGCTAGCGCTTTTGCCTCTCCCACAAGGGGAGAGGCAAAAGCGCTAGTATTTATTTACTCAATAGCGTTCTCGCGAAAAACTACCCCGCACTTGCGCATGGCATAAAGCGACTGCCAACGCATCTGCCGCATCGGCTTGTGGTTGACCCTCTAAATTCAACAAACATTTCACCATATATTGCACTTGTTCTTTATTAGCGGCACCGTGGCCTACTACTGATTTCTTAATCGCACGCGCAGAATATTCCGCCATCGGCATGGTTAATGCTACAATTGCCGCGCCGCGTGCTTGTCCTAATTTTAGCGCAGAATTAGGGTTTTCGTGCATGAATACTTGTTCAATCGCCGCTTCATCTGGTTGATAGGTTTGAATAATTTGTTGCAAGCCAATAAAAATTTGCCGTAACCGTTCACAAGCGGGATATGGCGCCAAATTGAGAAAACCACTGGCGACATAACGATGTCGACTTCCTTGTAATTGGATAACACCGTAACCGGTACGACGTGATCCTGGGTCGATGCCAATGATGGTTGTCATACGCGTTACCCTCTCCCCCGGCCCCTCCCCCACAAGTGGGGGAGGGGAGAAACTTGACCACTGCCTTAACTATTTTTCAACTTACGAAAAAAACTCGGCCCATCTATTATTCCCCTCCCCCGTTTACACCCTCTCCTCTAACCCTCTCCCACAAGCGGGAGAGGGGGG